>JAZURG010000162.1:0-12399 GCA_045606145.1 Faecousia sp. | reverse complement strand
CTTTACGCTGGCAACCAAACCGCCCTTGTTCTCGTCGGTAACGGTAGCGTCAACAGTAGCCTTCTCTTCACACCACTGTGCCAGCTCGTCCCACACCTTCATACCGTCCAGCTTCTTCTTGGACAGCTGGCAGGTACCTTCCTGATCGTTCACGCGGACAACGAATACTTCGATCTCGTCGCCAACCTTCAGGATGTCCTCAGGCTTTACAGAGGGATCGGTGCTGACTTCGTCATAAGGGATGTAACCGGCGTGCTTAGTGCCCAGATCGACCTGGACTTCGGTGTTGCCGATACCGGTAACGATGCCAAGAACCTTATCTCCTGTATTTAAAGTCTTGATGGACTGCTCCAGAAGTGCCTCAAAGCTTTCCTCCTGCACAGCATCATTAGTAAGAATTTCGCTCATAGTCTTATTGACCTCCTTTATAATCCACGCAGGTGTTGACGCACCTGCCGTGATTCCAACATCAGCCACACCGCTGAAAAAGTCCGGTTCCAGTTCTGATGCGTTATCCACAAGAACGACCTTATCGCAGTGTTCCCGGCAAATCATCGCGAGACGGCCTGTGTTGGAACTATGGGTGTCTCCTACAACGACCATGGCCTGACAAATTGAACTCAATTTTGCCGCTTCGCTTTGCCGAAATTCAGTTGCTTTGCATATTGTATCAAATATTTTCAAGTTAGTAAACTGTTTTTTTGCAATTTCGCAACACATTTTCCACAAAGATTCAGTGGAAGTTGTTTGTGAAACCATGCAAATTGGCGAATCCGCCAAAATCTCCCCGCTTTCGACCCAAGTCTTCAGTTCCTGCGGATTCTCAAATATCCGGCAATGTTCGCACCAACCGGCGATTCCCTCCACTTCCGGATGGGAACGGGTACCAATGATGACCGGCAAACGGCCTTCGGCTTCCGCCTTGCTGACGATCTCATGGATCCGCTTTACAAAGGGGCATGTGGCATCCACGATCTCCACATTCCGTTCCTGCAAACGCTGATACACCGCTTTGGAAACACCGTGGGAGCGAATGATAACGGTACTTCCCTCCGGGGCATCCTCCGGCTGGGCAATGACCTGTACACCCATATCCTCAAAGTGTTTTACCGCGTGACGGTTGTGGATAATAGGTCCCAGAGTCACAACGCATTTACCTTCCGCGGCCTGCTGCTCCACCATCTCCACCGCACGGCTGACACCAAAGCAGAAGCCTGCGCTTTTTGCTACTGTAACGCTCATAAGGTGACCTTCTTTGCGATGATCTCCTTCATGGCCGCAACAACCCCTTCAATATCCAGATCGCTGGTATCCAGCAGAACAGCATCCTTTGCCTGCTTCAGCGGAGCAATGGGACGGTGGCTGTCCTGATAATCCCGCTGCTGGATATCTTTCAATACCTGGTTGAAATTCGCGTTCTGCCCCTTTGCGATCAGCTCAGCGGTACGGCGCTGGGCACGAACTTCAGCAGAAGCAGTGAGGAAGATTTTAACGGTCGCTCTGGGCAGCACAACCGTGCCGATATCCCGTCCGTCCATAATGACATTGTGCTTCTTCGCAAGATCCCGCTGCATATCCAGCAGCATATCCCGGACCATGGCATGGGCAGACACCAGGCTGGCCTTCTGAGAAATGTCCGGGGTACGAATATCGTCGGTCACATCCATGCCGTTCATCAGCATATGCTGTTTACCCTCTTCATCGTATTCAATGGCAATTGTCAGTTCATCCAGATAGCGCTCCACGCCGTCAACGTCTTTAGGGCTGATACCCAGAAGATCCAGAAAATACGCAACGGTACGGTAAATCGCACCGGTATCTACATAATAGTAACCCAATTCCTTTGCCAGACGGCGGGCGATGGTGCTTTTACCGGCACCTGCAGGGCCATCAATAGCAATGCTGATCGTTTTAGCCATAGTGAGTTCCTCATTTCTTTTATTTTTCTTGGTTGCGAAGCTTGGACAGCGCCGCGGCTTCCAACTGCACCACAGTATCCGCTGTCATGTTCAGTTTTGCTCCCACTTGCTGGGGTGTGCAGGGCTGACCGCCCTCCAGGCCAAAGCGCAAAGTCAAAACCTGTGCTTCCTGCTCCGTTAAGGTGGAAAGCATGTCCAAAATTCTCTGCCTGCTTTGGAAATAAGCCGTATCCTCTACTGCCTGGTCGTCCTCAGGCTCCTGTTCCTTAGGCGGCTGCTTTGCCTTTTCCATGGTCCGGGCAGTGCGCAGCATGTCCTGATAGACCTCCGCTTCTTCGGCAGAGATGCCCATTTCCGCCGCGATCTCCTCCATGGTAGGATTCCGGCCCAAAAGCGTCAGCAAATGCTTGTCCGCTTCCCGGTAAGCTTCCAGCGCGCCGCGCATCTTGCTGCCTACACCTTTTTGACGTGCCTGCATGGTCACCGCCCTGGCAAGGTACTGATTGATCCACCAATCGGCAACCGCTTCAAATTCGCCACCGTCGTAGCGCAGAATGGCTTCCCACAAGCCAAGGCTTGCTTCCTGGATCAGATCCAAAAGCAAAACACCGTATCCGGTAGTTTGCATCGCCGCCTCTACCGCGCGGCTGATAGTCACATTCAAAAGCCGCTGCCGGGCACCTTCTTCACCGGACAGGCACAGCTGCGCCAGCATTTGCGGATCACCGGCCGCGGGCATCCCGGCCAATTCATCCAAATAAAGCTTCAGCGGGTCTCCATCCTCCAGATTTTCCAGAAGCTTACCGGTTTGGACCAGCATTTTCTCCCGCCGCAGACGTCTTTCCAGCTCACCGGATCCAAAGTCCTGAGGTAAGTTGGATATCTGCAAAGCGATTTTCCGGTCCTCCAGGAGTTGGAAGGCTTCCTCCCAGGCAAGTTCGTCTTCGCCTTCCATCAAGGTCAAAAACCGAACTGCACAGATAGATTCTCCGTTGCGGAGCTTCTCCAATGCCAATTCCCAGGCAGATATTTCGTCTTCAAAGTAAAACTCATTCATTTAAAAAATCCTCCAGGCCAATATTGGCACCCAGGTCTTTCAGTCGCTGCATTGCCTGGCGTTCGATCTGACGGATCCGTTCTTTGGAAACACCGAAACGAATGCTGATCTGTTCCAGAGAATAGCACATGCCGTCTTCCATACCAAAATGCAGCCGAAGTACCATTCTCTGCCGATCCGTCAGCATCGCAAGCAGGCTGTCCATTGTATGACTCAGTTCGTCCCGAACCAACTGTTCATGGGGATTCGGAGCAAGCCGGTCTTTTAACAGGCTGCCAAAGGAATCCTCACCTTCTTCACCGGCAGGAACATCCAACGAACAGGTCTGTGGATACAGTTCCAATAGCTGCTTCACACGTTCCGGTGTCATTTCGCAGAATTGGGCCAATTCCTCCACAGTAGGCTCCTGTTCATTTTCCTGTTTCAGCAGCGCTTGTGCTCTCATTACCTTTTGTATGCGCTCAGCAGTGTAGGCAGGCACCCGGATCATCCCGCTATGGTCCGTTAAATAGCGGCTTACACCCTGCCGGATCCATTTTGTGGCATATGTAGAGAACCGGTATTCCATGGTGTAGTCAAATTTTCTGGCAGCGGTCAAAAGGCCGATACTTCCCTCCTGGATCAAATCCATCAGCGGTACACCACGGCCGGTATATTCTTTCGCAACAGATACAACCAACCGCAGGTTTGCCTTGACCAGTTCCTTCACGGCTTCCTGGTCGCCCCCGGCGCACCTTTTCGCCAGTTCGATTTCCTGCTGCTGTGTCAGCATAGGAACGTTACGGATCTCGTGCAAATACTGCCGAATATCACTTTCACCCATGCTGATGGGTGTATTCAGTTCGGCATTCAAACCCGTCATAGTTTTGATCCTTTTCTTTGCTTCATTTGTTCCCGCAGCTTCATCAAGTCATCTTCCGAAGCAACAGTGGCGCTTTGGTGTTCCATGAGAATCGTGCGCACACAATCTGCCAGAGCCGTTTCATTGACCGTGCCGTTGTGTCTTTGCGTAATGCCTGTGATATGGGAAATCTCATCGGGAGTCATATCCTCCAATGCGCCGGGTGTCAACGACAGGCCTTGGGCATAACGCAGGCAGAATTGACCGTACACACGTCCCAGCAGTTCCGAAGAAAAGCTTTCAGGCGTCAGCAGCTTGGTCTGCTCCATCAGAGAAGGCTCCTTCATCACCATAGCCAGAACCGTTTCTTCCGCCATGGCAGATTTCATATTATCATAGCGAATGGTGCGGCTTTTGGGCTGCAGCGCCTTTTCCGGTGCCAGATCGATCTTTTCCTGCTGCTTCTTCTCCCGGGCGATCCGCCGCTTAAAAGCCTTATTGACTTCCATTTTCATAGCGTCAAAGCTGATAGATGCCGCTTCCGCCACACGATTGCCATAAACTTCCCGCTGGACCGCACTGGGTAAAGAGCAGATCAGCTCCGCACATTCCTGAATGAACTTGATCCGCTGGTCGTCTTCCTTCAGATCGTATTTCTGGGCAATGGCGCTGAGCTGGTATTCCACACGGTTGGCAGAGCCTTCCAGCAGCAGCTTAAACCGATCCGCACCAAATTTCTTTAAGAATTCATCGGGGTCCTTGGCATCCTTGATCTGCAACACCTTGACACCGATACCCGCCTTTTCCAAAATAGGAATGGCACGCTGTGTGGCACGCTGACCTGCTGCGTCGCCGTCATAGACCAGCACCACCTGTTCTGTATATCTGGAAATCAGCGCCGCCTGCTCTTCTGTTAAACTGGTTCCCAAAGATGCCACAGCATTGTCGAATCCGTACTGGTGCAGCGCTACCACATCAATATTGCCCTCTACCAGAATCAGGTAATTCTGCTTTGTCTTCTTAGCCAGATTCAATCCAAATAGATTTTTCCGCTTGTTGAAGATCAAGGTTTCGGGAGAGTTCAGATACTTGGCGGCATCCTTGTCATTTTTGATAATACGGCCGCCAAAGGCGATGATATTTCCCCGAACGTCGATGATAGGAAACATCAGCCGGCCCCGGAAACGGTCAAAGAGGTTGCCGTTCTTCTGGGAAACGGTCACAAGGCCGGAATCCTTCAGTTCCTGATCTGTATAGCCTTTTGCCCGCATGGCCTTGACCATACTGTCCCATGTGTCGGGGGCAAAACCCACGCCAAAGGTGGTAAGGATATACTTATTCATACCACGGCCCAGAGCGTAATTTAATGCCTCCGCGCCGATGGGAGAATAGAGCTGTGCATGGAAAAACCGGGCCGCTTCCTTGTGAAGCGCCCAAAGCCGTTCCTGTTGGCGGTACTTGCTTTGATACTGCTCATCCTCGGGTACTTCCATACCAACACGTTTTGCCAAAGAACGTACGGCATCGGGATAACTGAGTCCCTCCAGCTCCATCATAAAGTTGATGGCACCGCCGCCCTTATGGCAGCCAAAGCAGTAGTAGATTCCCTTATCGGGATTGACGGAGAAAGACGCTGTCTTTTCCCCGTGGAACGGGCACAGGCCAAACAGGTTTGCGCCGGAGCGCTTCAGTGTCACGTGCTGGCCCACTACATCTTCAATTGGATTTCGAAGCAACAGTTCATCAATAAAGGATGCGGGAAACGCCATAGCCTGTACCTCCTTTCACAACTGATATATTATATCATATCATCCACGAATTCGCCACCCGGCAGGGGTGAAAATTTCCGTAAATTTATCAACAGCATACTTATCGGTCATACCGGCAATATAGTCGCAGACCGTTCTTTCCAGGCCTTCAAAGCTCATCTGCGGCTGGAAGTCCTCCGGCAATGCCTGGGGATTGGCATAATAATGCTCGTAAAGCCGTTTGATCATATCCTTGGCTTTGCTTTCCTCCCCCTTGGCAACAGGATTGCGGTAGACCCGCTCAAAAAGGAAACTCCGAAGCGTATCCAGAGCCTTGTCCACCTCCGGAGAAAACAGGATATCTCCCGCTTCTCTTGAGGTTACGATCATATCGCATACCAGAGTATCGATCCGCTCACCGTGGCTGGACCCCAACACGGAAGCAACGGACTTGGGGATATCCTCATTGGTCAGAATACCTGCACGGACGGCATCATCAACATCGTGATTGACATAGGCGATCCGGTCTGCCCAGCGAACCACACGGCCTTCCAGTGTTTCCGGAATATAGATGCCGCTGTGGCCTAATATACCCAAACGGACCTCATGGGTCAGATTCAAGCCCGCGCCGTCATTTTCCAGAACATCCACAACACGCAGACTCTGCTCATTGTGGCGGAAAGCCTTGCCCAGGCAGAAGGACAGTGCGTCCTCACCTGCGTGACCAAAGGGTGTATGTCCCAAATCGTGACCAAGGGCAATGGCTTCGGCAAGGTCTTCATTCAGCGCCAGTGCCCGGGTGATGGTGCGGCCGATCCGGGAAACCTCCAACGTATGGGTCATACGGGTGCGGTAATGGTCACCCTCAGGGCGCAGAAATACCTGTGTCTTGTGCATCAAACGGCGAAAAGCCTTGCAATGCACAATGCGGTCACCGTCCCGCTGATAGCAGGTTCGCACATCGTTTTCTTTTGGCTGATAGGGCACAGGACGGCCCTTGCTTTGATCGGAAAAGGCCGCCAGCGGGTTCAGTCTGCGGTGCTCCTGATATTCCAGTTCTTCGCGAATGTTCATAACCATTGCTCCTCCCTATATGGGAAATGCCCGGTATTCCTTACCGGTTTCCATTCCTTCAACCGTAGCCGATGTCATGTCGGTCAGCCTGTCCAAGAAGGGCTGCGCCTGCGCTTCGGCAACCAGAATTTCCAGTTCCACTTCCGCGCCGAATTCTGTGCTGCGGATAATGCCGCCAAAGGCCTCTACCTCAAGCTTTACCCGCTCATAGTATGTATAGGGGCATGGGATATACAGAGCTGTCCATACCCGCTTCATAGACTTTCCCGCAGCATCAATGGCGATCTTCGCACCCTTGGTGTAGGCTCTTACCAGACCACCGGCGCCCAGCAGAATGCCGCCGAAGTATCGAGTCACCACACAAACCACATTATAGATATTTTCCCTTTGCAGCACCTGCATCATGGGATTGCCGGCAGTACCGCCCGGCTCTCCGTCATCGGAAAAACGCATGGGGCCATCTTTAATAATATAGGCCCAGCAGTTGTGGGTGGCATCGTAATGCTGCTTCTTCATCTGCTGGATCTTTTCCAAGGCTTCTTCCTCCGTATCCACAGGCCAGACACGGCCGATGAAGCGGGATTTCTTTTCAATAAATTCATCTTCACCGTAACCGGTCGGCACCAGATACTCCTGCAAGGTCAGCACTCCTTCGTTACGTACTGTTTCATTCTGCCGTACAGGATCTCATCCAGCACAGCATCTACAACGATTCCCTCGCCTGTGTAGTCAATATTGTTTACCTTTGCGCCGGAATGGAGGGTATCCACCAAACCGCCGGCACTGTAGGGAATCGTCAATACTACATGGTGGCGGCTTTGACCCAGAGCCTTTTCAATGGACCCCAAAAGCAAATCCATCCCCCGTCCGGTTGCGGCGGAGATCGCAACCACATCCTCCCCAATGGGGATCTCTGTCTTATCTACCAGTTCTGCCTTATTGTAGCAGCGAAGCACAGGAGTTCCGGGCTTGGCCAGCTTGGCGATCAGGCTGTCAACAACCGCAATGTGTTCTTCCCGGTTGGGATCCGCAGAGTCGATCACATGCAGCAAAAGATCTGCGTATTCCAGTTCTTCCAGGGTTGCCCGGAAAGCATCTACCAGATGGTGGGGCAGCTTGGCGATAAAACCAACGGTATCGGAAAGGATCACATCCAGATTATCGGAAACGGTCAACTGCCGGGATGTGGTATCCAGTGTATCAAAAAGCCGGTTGTTGGCAGGAATCCCCGCACCGGTCAGCCGGTTCAGCAGCGTGGATTTACCCGCGTTGGTGTAGCCAACGATAGCCACCACCGGCACAGAATTTTTCATTCTCCGTTCCCGCTGCACGCTTCTGACCTGCCGAACCTGTTCCAGTTCATGCTTCAGCCTGGTGATCCGCTCACGGATATGACGGCGGTCAGATTCCAGTTTCGTTTCACCGGGGCCACGGGTGCCGATACCGCCGCCCTGACGGGAGAGGTTCTTGCCCATACCGGCAAGCCGGGGCAGCAAATACTGATATTGGGCAAGTTCAACCTGCAGCCGGCCCTCCTTGGTCTTTGCCCGCTGGGCAAAGATATCCAAAATCAACGCGCTGCGATCCAGCACGGGCATGCCCATGATTTCTTCCAGCGCCCGAATATGGCCGGGAGAAAGTTCATTGTCGAAGACCACCATGGTCGCTTCTGTAGCTTCCGCCAGCATTCTCACTTCCTGGGCCTTGCCCTCACCGATAAAACTGTGAGAATCCGGGGTATGACGGTTTTGCAGGATTTTCGCGGTACAGAAGCCGCCTGCGGTTTCCAGCAGCGCTTCCAGTTCTTCCAGAGTTTCATCCGTGGCGGTCTCAGCCTGTGTAAAGCAATCCGCGTTCAGGCCAACCAGCACCGCCCGCTCGATTGCGTGTTTCTCAAAATTCGATTCCATAACTTCCTCCAACATATCTTACCCACTAGTATACCACGAATTCACCTGTGCAGGCAATACCCTTATCAGAAAACTCATTACTTTTGCGCTCATAAACGCACTTTTATTTCGTTCGATAAAGGCAACCGCCAAAAGTAAAAGCCTGCACCGCGCAGTCGCAGTGCAGGCTTAAAGCTTACTTCAGATTGAATCTCTTGTTGAAACGGTCAACACGTCCACCGGTATCAACCAGCTTCTGCTTGCCGGTATAGAAAGGGTGGCACTTGGAGCAGATTTCAACTCTGATATCCTTCTTGGTGGAGCCGGTGGTAAAGGTGTTGCCACAAGCACAGCGAATTGTAGTCTGTTCGTACTTAGGATGGATGCCTTCTCTCATTTCGTTCACCTCTTTCTTATCATGTAAAAGGGCATAACTGCCCTAGCAATCTTTAATCGCCCGGATATCATAACATATCCTTTTCGGAAATGCAAGTATTATTTTCTGTTTTTTTATAATATTTTAGAATGCCCAGTTGCCGTTTCTGAAGATGGGAACCACCTTGCCGTCAGCGCAGTGCGCATCGATATTCATGGTCTCACAGCCGATCATGAAGTCAACATGGATCATGGAGTCGTTGATGCCCAGTTCCTTGCATTCCTCATTGGTCTTGTTGTGATAATCCCGAATGGTATCGTTGAAGCCGCGTCCCATAGCCAGATGGCAAACAGCGTTTTCATCAAACAGGGTGTTGTAGAACAGCAGGCCGGTTTCGTTGATGGGGCTGGTCTGGGGCACCAGAGCGCACTCGCCCAGATAAGCAGCGCCTTCATCCATGGAAACCATCTGCTCCAGCAGCTCCTTACCCTTTTCAGCGCCTACCTCCACAGCCTTGCCGTTTTCAAAGCGCAGCCAGAAATTCTCGATCAACTGGCCCTGGTAGCTCAGAGGCTTGGTGGAATAGACGATGCCTTCGGCCTTGCCCTTCATGGGAGAAATAAAGCACTCCTCGGTGGGAATGTTGGGGTTAAAGAACACACCGCCCTTGGTGGTCTCACCGCCGCCGCAGAACACAGCTTCGCTGATCATACCGACGGTCAGATCAGTGCCGTTATCTGCGGTATAGTGCAAAGATTCGATGCCCAGATCATTCAGATAAGCGCAGCGGTTTGCCAGGTCTGCATTATGGTTTTCCCATGCCTTGATGGGGTCTTCATCCACACGGGAAGTGGACAGAATGGCCTCCCACAGCTTTTCAATGGCGACACTGGTGCGAAGACCCGGGAACACCTTCTTTGCCCAGGCAGCACCGGGAACAGCCGCGATGCACCACTGCTGCTTGCCGTCCAGCTCTTCGGAGTAAGGCTTAACAATGGGGTAGCTCAGCTGGCGGGCCTTGGCCATTTTGGCAACATTGACACCCTTCAGGCCATCGGGATCGGCAGAGGTCAGATGGATCCGGGCAGGAACGATGTCGCAGTAATGCTGCAGACGTGCCTTCTGCCACTCATTGACAGTTGCCAGTGTCTTCAAAGACTGGTGACGGTAGTGCAGCTTTGCCAAAGGCTGATAGCTCCACTCCACGATGACTTCCTTGGCCTTTGCCTTGTAGGCTTCGTCCACCACCAGAGCCACGAAATCCGGCTGGTCCAGACCGGCATGGACAATAACGGTCTGCCCCTTCTGGACATTTACACCGCAGCGGACGATCAGCCGCGCGTATTCTCTTAATGCAGTTTTCTTCATGGTAACTAGCTCCTTTTTTACGATTTCGGTTTATTATAGCAAAAATTATGGCATCCGTCAATTACTTCCAAGTGTCTATAAAAGTGCCAAAAAGTGTGCATTATTTTGGTATTGACATCACCATATTCCTATGCTACAAAAAACTTAGATCCACCAATTCTTTCTGACAAACTGGAGCGATATATATGAAACCAAAACTCGAAGAACTCTCGCTGCGGGAAAAAATCGGCCAGACCGCCTGTTTTGCTCATGACCTGCGCTTTTCGGAGCTGGAAGATCTTTCTTCTTACTTTGCTCACAATCCAATCGGTGTACTATGGACAACTTCCACCGATCACGCAATCTTCCGGCAGGTGGAGTGCGACCGTGGGAATTCTGAATTAAAAGGTCTATATGAAGAGCTGCTGATCAATTACATCAACCACGCCAACCGTCATATGCGCATTCCCGTTATGCCGGTCATGGATGCTGATAACGGGCTTCAGTTTGACGGGCATATCCATACGCTTCCCACCGCTGCCAGCCTTGGCGCAGCTAACGACCCGGAGCTTGCATACCGCTACGGCAATGTACTGGGTAAGGACATGCATTCCATGGGTTTACGCTGGCTGTGGCGCCCCGTTGCGGACAATGCCGGGCACTTTATCACCACCCGGGTCATGTCCAACTATTATGAGAGTAACAAAACGCTTCTGCCCGCTTTTATTCAAGGTCTTCAGGATGCCGGTGTTGCCGCCTGCGGCAAACATTTTCCGGGAGCTGATCCCTACGAATATCGGGATTCCCACTTTTGTACCACTTCCATCAGCCTGAGCTATGAAGCCTGGGAGGCCACCCAATGCCGGGAGTTTCAGGCATGTATCGACGCAGGTGTCGCCAGTATTATGATCGGGCATTCCACATTCAAAGCTGTGGACGACACAATGGTCAATGGCAGATTGCTCCCCAGTACCCTTTCCTACAAGGTCATTACGGAGCTGTTGAAAGGAAAAATGGGTTTTAAGGGTGTCGTCATTAGCGATCATATTTCCATGAAGGCCCTTACCGCGATTTATCCCTATGAAAAGCTTTATGTTGAGCTGCTGCGGGCCGGTAACGACATGATCCTTGATCCTCAACACCTAAATTATATCGATATCGTTGAGGAAGCTGTGCTGCGTGGTGATCTGCCGGAAAGCCGCATCGACGATGCCTGCCAGCGTATACTGGATATGAAGGAACGCTTTGGCCTGTTTGAGCAAGGTGAAATACCCTATCTTACAGCTGCACAAAAGAAAACGATCGCCGATGACGTCCATACCCTTTGTCAGGATATTGCCGCTAAGGGTATGACCCTAACAGCCAACCGCACCGGTTTCCTGCCCATCGATCAGAAAAAGATCCGCAAGGTGAAAATGGTCTACATCGGCTATTCCGGATGGTGCTATCACATGCTGCAGCATGCTGTGGAGGAATTTGCCCGCCACGGTGCTGTTTGCGATCTTCAAGAGGGTTTTACCGATGAAGACAATAAAACACTGGACGAGTATGACCTGATCGTATATGCTACATTCATCTCCATGCATATGCCAATGGGTGGTCAGGCCTTTTACGGTGAGAAGTGCAACATGATGCGAAAGATCATGACAGTGGCTACCGAAAAGTCAGTGGGTGTTTCCTTTGGTAATCCGGATGTCTTCTTTAATTATTTCACAGCGGCTCACAGTTTCGTAAACTGCTACAGTATCAACCCGGACACGATCATCGGATTTGTCAAGGGATTGTACGGGGAACTGGACTTCACTGACAATGCGCCCTATCCTCTGAACCCTATCACACGCACAAACGATGTTTATTAATCCTATGCAACGCAAGGCGCTCCCGTTGGGAGCGTCTGAGACTGTCAAAAAACTATGTCATTACCATGCCGGTGCGCACACCGATGTGCCAATCGTTTTCGAAAATATAAAGGTTCCCGAAACCTGGAAGCATATACCGTACAACCTATGTTCCGTACATAACATACTGCACTTCTGTTTCCATCTCCTTGGGTTTCGTATCCTTTCCCACTGCCATAAACCCAATTACAACAGAAGGCCTATGCCGCACCATCGTAAGTGCGCGCGGGAGGGGTACATAGGGGAGGGA
>JAZURG010000161.1:0-35171 GCA_045606145.1 Faecousia sp. | reverse complement strand
GGTATTGCTTCCATGGACCGCTTTGAAGGCGCACCTAAGCAGTTTGACCCCCGTTACATTTTCCCCAAGGCAAAAAGCTGCATCGTACTGGGCTTCCGCATTCCCCGTGGCTATTTCCGGGGTATCGAAGAAGGCACATATTTCGCTTCCTACACAGGTCTCGGCTACGGAAATATCAATCAGGTTGTCAGTACAATGACACTGAGATACCTTTCCTGCTATATTGAGGACTTCGGTTGGGAAGCAGCGCCGTGCCCAAACATTCACTTAGGCAGTTCCGTTCGTTTTGACACACAGAAGCATGACCCTTCATACAGCGTTCCGGTGCGGGAAGGTCTGCCAAATCCTGACATTCTTGTGGACTACCGCGTCTGTGCTTTTGCAGCAGGTTTGGGGCAATTCGGCTACTCCAAGGTGTTTTTGACCCCTGAGTTTGGCCCGTTCCAAAGATTTATGGTTATCTTGACCGATGCGCCTTTGGATCCGGACCCCATTTACGAAGGAAAGCTTTGCGATCGCTGCATGCGTTGTGCGAGAGCATGCTCCGGTAAGGCAATCTCTATGACAGAGACCGAATCCATCACCATTGCCGGTCACAAGTGCGAGTGGGGCAAGCTGGATGTAATTAAGTGCTCTGTTGCTTACATGGGCGGAACAAAAGAATATAATCCCTTCCTCCCCGCAACGACTGATCTTGATAAACTATATGAAAGCTATCACGGAAAGGACTCCAAACAGGGCAATTGGACAGGCTATGGCTCAGCATATGGACATAATCCCGCACTGGAAGGTGCCCGGGGTTGTATGCGTGAGTGCTATGCGCATTTGGAAGAGCGTGGTGTGTTGAAGCGCAGCTACCACAATCCATTCCGCGAGAAAGGGCAAAAGCCGTGGATCATTACCGATGAATGGCGGGAAAAATACGCACAAATGATCGGTTCGGATTCCAAAGGCGCAAATAAAAACGATGAGTAACGCAGAGCGAAGACTATCCGTTGGTTATCCATGTAAAACAAACCTTTCCTTTTATGACTCTCTGGCACCCTATTTAAACCAAATTGGAGAGGTTTACTTTGGGTGGCCAGGATTCGCCAGTGGTCGTGCCGCTGCAGCGATGGACAGAGATCAATCCTGTTTGGAAACAGATCTGCCGCGCTTTGCTGAGGCAGGTATTCGGCTGAATCTGTTGTTGAACGGTAATTGTTACGGTGCTGATGCTGTCTCCACCACACTGGCACAGCGAGTGCGGCAGACAGTTTCGGAATTGGCGGAGCGCTACACACTCCATACAGTTACCACCGCATCACCGTTTGTTGCGGCAACAGTAAAGCAGAGTTTTCCACAGATCGATGTGCGTGCGTCGGTCAATATGTGGGTGGATGGCGTTTCCGGTATGGAGCAGTGCGGAGATCTTTTCGATTCCTTTTATGTGAAGAGGGATTATAACTATTGTTTGGAGCAACTCCATAGCCAACGGCAGTGGTGCGATGCGCATGGAAAGCGGCTGTACCTGCTTGCCAACAGTGGGTGTGTTCCCAACTGTGCCTATCATACTTTCCATGACAATCTGGTATCCCACAGCGCGCAAATCGAACCACAGGATGCACAGGAGGCCACTCGGTTTTATGCATGCCGCCGTATGCTGGAAAAGAAAGACAACCGATACCTTCTGCTAGCAGGTAATCTGGTACGCCCCGAGGATATTGATCGATATGCAGACCTGGTGGACGGCATCAAATTGGCCACCCGCATCCACCCGTTCCCTGCAATTGTCATAGGTGCGTATGCACGCAGACGTTTCTATGGAGACCTGTGTGCACTGACAGAACCGGGCTTTGGAGATCTGCTCCATCCGTACATGTTGGACAACACGGCAATACCGCAGGATTACTGGGAACAGAAGACCCATTGCTTACGGGCGGCCCACAACGGCAGCACCGCATTCTGCGGGGAATGCGGATACTGCGCAAAATTATGTGAAACGATCAGAAAAATAGGTATTTGAACATTCACCGTCATTAGACAAGGAGCTGTAAATTAACGAATATTTATTCTGTTTTCATTCATAAAACAGACTTACAGCAGGAGTATTTGTAGTAGTATGATTGCCACCGGCAATCTTTATATTTGATAATCCGCTGCGCTCTGCAACACCCCCGCCCTACGGTATCTCAGGTGAGATGTTTGTAGGGCGTGGGCTTGCTCACACCGGTTATTGTGAATATTTTTACGGATTATTTTACAGCCCTT
Organism: Faecousia sp.; assembly: GCA_045606145.1. Lineage (GTDB taxonomy): Bacteria > Bacillota > Clostridia > Oscillospirales > Oscillospiraceae > Faecousia. The sequence goes on along the minus strand of JAZURG010000161.1, from coordinate 32,921 downwards.
TTTTGACTATTGAAGGGAATTGAACGGTTTAAATGCAACTCAAATTCCTCTCGCGCCTGCCAGCAAAACCCGGTTAGGATGTTCCTCCTGGTCGGGTTTTACTGCTTTTAGCGGAGTTTTGAAAGATAAATATTCAGATAAATAGCATCGATATTCGTTTTTCCTCTTACATTTTCCCTTATAGATTCAAAATACCCTTGATAGATAGAGAGAAAAAGATTCTACTCAGTCGGTTCCATTATACTTTTATAGCCCCATCGTCTCAGCAATTCCTCTGGCGCCAGCGTTATATCCATTCCCTCTTCATAAACCAAGATCGCATCTCCTGGTTCTCCAAGGTACCACTTTGTAATATGAGGTAATCCCAATTCTTCATTTGCGGCATTATTTTCAAGTGGATCCCCAAGCAGATCACATAGTAATTGGTTCGGCTGCGAGTTGTTGTTCAGTTCAATGATAGATCGTTTCGGAATTTTGTAGGCGCAGCCATCTTCCGTGTACACAATCTTCCATTGGCTGCAGTACACATTCTCTGAAACTCCGTCTAAATTATAGACATATCTCCCATCCGGAAGCATGTATATCCATTCGATACTAATCCCATCCATGGGAAGTGATATAAACTTCCACTGCGTGAGAAAGCAAAAGAGTCCAAAAATGAGTAGCAGGCATCCTGATGCAATGGTGTACCGATTGCAGAACCTTCTCCACATTCCAGTCCACCGCTTACCGACATCTTCGTTCTCAGAGGAAATATTGTCCGATACCGATGCCATTTCCTCTAAGGCAAAATAGTCTTCTGGAACATCGAGGAATCTAATTAAAGACTCCAGTGCGTCTTGACTTGGCAAACCAAAACCATTTTCCCACTTTGCGACAGCACTTCTGCTGATATGAATGGCATCCGCAAGAGCCTGTTGGGATAGTTTTCTCTCACTCCGTAATGCTTTCAATTTGTCCTTAAATTCCATATGTAACACCTCCTGCGCCTTAGTATAGCATGTGTGAAGCCTTTTTGGGTGTTACTTTGTTGTTACTTCATCCATATATTAAGGATTATCTGATTTCGCGCCATCATCCAGCAGAACATAATCAACATCGCCGAGGACAAATTGTGTCTTGACTTGTATGCATTTGTGTGTTATTGTGGATTTCGTTGGAGGTGTGTGGAAATGCTTGCAAAAGAACGATATCAAAAAATTCTGCACCAACTGAGCAAAACCGGTGCTGTCACCACCACTGCGTTAATTGCGCTGCTGAATGTTTCCATCGAAACCGTTCGCAGAGATCTGCTGCATCTGGAGCGCAGCGGTCAGCTGCAGCGTGTCCACGGCGGTGCAGTAACAACCGGATCCATGCAGCCATATGCTGATCTTCCGCATCGGTTAGAAGCAAACCCCAGCGGAAAGGCGGAGCTTTGCCATACCGCATCGCTGTTGGTAGAAGATGAAGATATCATCTTCATTGACAGTGGCAGTACCGCTGTTTTCTTTGCACAGGCTTTGTTATCCAGAGACATCCGACTCACTGTCGTGACCCATAGCAAAGATGTTTTTGATATTCTTTCAGTCAGCGACCGTTTTCGTTTGATCCTGTGCGGCGGTTTCTACGATCACGCAGAAAAAGCTTTTTACGGACATCTCGCTCTGGATTCACTCAAACAGCTGCATGTTAAAAAAGCATTTCTCTGCCCCACTGCTATTTCACTGAAAAGCGGTATTTGGGATTACAACGACGCACTGATTCAAGTACAGGCACAGGCCATTGCGTCCAGCGAAAAGATCTTCATTCTGGCAGACAGCGAAAAATTCGAAAAGAATGCTATGCTGAAGCTTTGCGACACCTCTGCCGCCCACACTTATGTGTCCGATTCCCAGTTCCCACAGCATTACAAGCAGCTTTACGAAGAGCAAGGCATCTCGGTCATCACATCTACAACGGATATCGCATCCGGAAAGGGATTGTCAAATGAAAGCAGATAAAAAGCAGGCCAATCTGATCATTTTTCTTTGCGCGGCCATTTATATGGTCAGCTATGTAACACGCAACAGCTACAATGCCATTATCTCCGAAATGGTCACCAGTACCGGCCTTGCGAAATCCGCCCTGTCCGTGGCGCTGACCGGCGCGTTTATTACATACGGCGCAGGACAGCTCATCAGCGGCTATTTTGGTGATAAAGTACAGCCAAAAACCCTCATTGCTATCGGTCTTGTCACTACCTGCTGCATGAACTTATTGATTCCTCTGTGCCAGAATCCGACCCAAATGACGGTCGTTTGGTGCTTCAACGGTTTTGCGCAGGCCTTTATGTGGCCGCCCATTGTCAAGATTCTTTATTGCGCGTTGTCACTGGAAGATTACAGCATCGGCTGTGTGCGTGTTTCCTGGGGCAGCTCTATCGGCAACATTTTAGTCTACTTGACCGCACCGCTGTTGATTTTGGCCTTTGGTTGGAAAAGTGTGTTTTTCTCCGCATCTGCCATGGGCATTATCGGCCTGTTTTTCTGGCTGAAGCTTTGCCCCACTATTGATCTGAACGCTTCCACCAAAGTCAAGAAGAAAGGAAACCGCAGCGGCAGCACAGTATTTTTTGTTACACTGGCACTGGTCATTCTGAGCATTATTGTACAAGGTATTTTAAAGGACGGTATCACCACCTGGATGCCCTCTTACATATCCGAAACTTTCGGTATCAGCAACGAAATCTCCATTCTTTCCGGTGTTATGCTACCCATCTTCGCCATCGTCTGCTACTCCATTGGCAATTACCTCTACATGAAGCTGAAAAATCCCTTGGTTGCTTCGGCGCTGATCTTCACACTCAGTACCACAGTATGCGCCGCGCTGTACTGCTTTTCCGACAGCAATGCAATTCTGTCCATTGGTTTTTCCACGATCATTACCGGCTGCATGCACTGCGTGAATCTGATGCTCATTGGCATCGCACCAACCATTTTCGCAAAGAATGGAAATGTGTCCACTTACTCCGGTATTTTGAACAGTACTGCATACATCGGCAGCGCCATTTCTTCTTATGTGATCCCGCTGGTTACAGAAAGTTCCGGTTGGAAATCCACCCTGCTGCTGTGGCTGCTCCTTTCGGGAGTCGGCATCATCCTCTGCGCAAGCTGCATCCGCCTGTGGAAGAAAATGGAGAATACATAAACGTAGGCCTGCTGCACACGCAGCAGGCCTTGCATTTTCTTATTTGCAGAAGTTAAACAGTGCGGCAGCGTCCAGCTTGTCGTAGCCTTCCAGGAACTTTGCAAGCTCTCTGGCAATGGTCTGGACACCGCCAACGGAGTTGCTCTCAATGTTCAGCGGCAGAAGCGGATCGTGCAAGGACAAACGCAGCAGGAACCAACCGTCACCGTGATCGGCATCCAGATTCACACGGACACCCTCAAAGTTGTTGGGAGCCAAAGACCAACCGGGTTGGTTAGCTGCGTAGACATTCAGATCATCGATTACCTGCTGACCGTAGGTCTTGAAATCCTCAAGGAGAATGTTCATGCGGAATTCCTTGCTCTCGGCAGGCTCTTCCAGCTCAGCGATCATGGATTCCAGTGTGTAGCCTTCCTTCTTGCCACGGGCCAGCTCGATAAGCAGCTTGGTAACAATGTAAGCGCCGTCGTCAAGGAAGTAGTTCTCCTTGAAGGCACCGTGACCGGAGGTCTCGATAGCCAACTGGCTGTCCTGCCCCAGACCGTTCAGACGGATGGACTCGTTGATAACATTGCGGTAGCCTCTCTTAAAGCGGTGATGGATACCACCCTTACTCTCGATGAACTTGGCAAGGCCTGTAGAGGTAATGGAGTCGGTGACGATGGTAGTGCCGGGATGCTCACGCAGCAAAATAGCTGCCAGCATGGCAATGATGCGGTTGCGGTTCAGTTCGCTGCAATCAGACAGAACAGCGCCCGCGCGGTCAACGTCAGTATCAAAGATAATACCCAGGTCTGCACCGGTTTCACGGACAGCCTCGGTAATGCTCTCCATGGCTTCCTTGTCTTCGGGGTTGGGGATGTGGTTGGGGAAGCTGCCGTCGGGATCCAAATAACGGCTGCCGTCAGTATTGGCACCCAGAGGCTTCAAAACCTTATCGGCATAGAAACCGCCCGCGCCGTTACCGGCATCCACCACGATCTTAAAACCTTCCAGAGGCTTCTCCTCGCCGGTAGCCGCACGGATCTTGTCGGCCAGGATCTTGGCGTAAGTATCCATAAACGCACCGTCAGCAAGGCTGCCGGGGGCCATACCGGTCACTTCTTCACCGGCTGCGTATTCCAGAATTGCCTTAATGTCGCCCTTTTCCAGGCCGCCTTCCGCGGTGAAGAACTTGAAACCGTTGCGGTTAAAGGGCAGATGGCTTGCGGTGATCATCACGGTGCCGTCAAAGGCATAGCCTTCGGTCACGGTTGCCATGAACATGGCGGGGGTACTTGCCATGCCGAAATTGGTCACTTCCAGACCCTGCTGCACCATGGCTTCGCAGATCCAGCCGCACAGTGCTTCACCGGACAGACGGGAGTCCCGGCCCACAGCCACACGAATACCGCTGTTCTTACCACTCTTCTTCGTCAGCCACAGAGCGAAGCCACGGCCGATATTACGGCAGACCTCTTCGGTCAGATTCACATGCTGGCCCTCAATACCTTCCAGTGCAACACCACGGATATCGCTGCCGTTTTGTAATTTCTTATAATCCATTTCTTTATCCTCCCAGCCATTGCCGAAACACGGCATTATTTCAATAATATTGTACCATGTATTTCCAAAAGAATCAATGGTTTCTGTGTGCAAAATACTTCTTTGCTTTTTCGTTTTTATACTGTACAATGATAAAAAGAAAGGACGGTCATCATATGGGAAAAGCGATTTTATTTGATTTAGACGGAACCCTTACCGATTCCGGCGAAGGTATTATCAACTGCGCCACTTTAGCGTTGAACCACTTTGGTCTTCCGGTTCCGGACAGGGAAACCATGCGTGTCTTTGTAGGCCCGCCTTTGGATGAGACCTTCATAAAATTCGGTGTCCCCGCCGACAAAACCGACGAAGCCATTGCTGTGTACCGCAGCCGCTATACAACCGTTGGTAAATTTGAAAATATTCCCTACCCCGGTGTGGAGAAAATGCTGCAAGCCCTGAAAGGCAACGGTCACAAGCTATATGTAGCCACATCCAAACCGGAAAAGATGTCCATTGAGATTCTGGAGCATTTTGATCTTGCCAAATATTTTGATCTGATCTGCGGTGCGACACTGGATGGCACCCGCAGCAAGAAAGCGGATATCATTACCTATCTTCTGGCCAAGGCCGGTGGTGCCGACCATGCCATCATGGTCGGCGATACCAGCTACGATGTGATCGGTGCCAAGGCTCACGGGATGCCGGCCATCGGTGTATCCTGGGGATACGGCAAAGTAGCCGATATGGAATCTGCCGGTGCTATTGCCATCGCACACACCATGGATGAGCTTTTGCGGCTGCTTAACAAATAACATATACCCCATTTCTACTACAGGTCCAACCGGATGCCTGTTTGAAGAAATGGGGTATTTTTATGGTCAAAGCACAAATGTTCTGTTTGTTCTTTTGCTCAGCCGCTCAGCAAAGCGGTCAAAATCCGCGTTTAAGATCAATTCCTCCGGCACATTGGCTTCCTTGACGATCCGCATAGCGTCCGCCACATCTCCCACTCTGCCAGCAAAGTGGGCATCCGATGAAAGCACCAAAGGTACACCGTATTTGGCGCAGAGCCGGGCGATCTCGATACAGTTAGGAATACAGGATGGACGGGTTCGATAGGAACCGGCATTGATCTCCACGATCTTGCCGTACTTTGCAAACTCCGGGATCACCCGCTCAAAATCAAACCGGAAATTGGCATCACCGCAGTGGCCAATCACATCCACCTTGGGATTCTTTGCCACATTCAGCCACAACTGGGTGCTTTGCTCCAGGGTCATCGGTTTCGTCAAAACCCCGTGAACAGAGGCAATGACCCAATCCAATTGATCCAGAACATGCTCCGGAAGGTCCAGCGTCCCCTTTTCATCCAGAATATTGACCTCACATCCACGAAGCAAATACACACCGTCATATTCTTCCGGGATCGTACCCCGCAGGCAGATGAAGTAGGTATCGGTAGGCGCACCGGGCATCAGTCCGGTATGGTCGGTAACCGCAAGAAAGCGCAAGCCTTTTGCTTTCGCTTCCCGCAGGTTTTCCATTAAAGTAGAGAACGCATGTTCCGAAGCGATGGTATGCACATGTGTGTCAGCAATGATCTTCATATCATTCCCCCCTTTTTTATTTCTCACAAACCGATATTGCTATAACTGCGCCGCGTGGTAAAAGGACAGCCTGCGAAATATCGCATCGCAGCTTACTGGGGCGAACTCTATCCGGCGTATCAAAGTCATTGTAATCATTTGGGTTTTCAGGTGAAAGGATCGTAATTTCTGCGGCACTACCCCATTCTTTCCCCAGTTCCAACAGCAATTGCTTATCTTCACTGTAAGAAAGATTTGCCATAGTTATCAGCATTTTGTCATCTTTTACCGATGCAGATACTGATATCTCACTGTCACTGGACGCCACTTGAACCGCCTCAGCACCTTGATGCCCACGATACATATCAAAAACATGGTAAACAGGGGTTTCAATGCATTTGTCATCATCGGTCAAGAACAAAGCCGAGAGGCAGTTGACCAGCTGGGCGATGTTCGCCATCTCCACCGCACAGCAATAGCGGTGGAATATATTGAATGTCAGCGCCACTGCCACCGCGTCACGCTGGGTGACCTGCTGGCGGAAAAGCTGATTCATTTCTTTTGCGTTGACACCCTTGCTGCACATGCTTCCCCACTCGTCAAAGTACAGCTTCATTTGACCGCTGCGCCCTTCCTTTTCAAGCAGCGCGATAAGCGTTTGGATATCTTCCTCTATTTTCTTGGCCTTACCGATCAGCATGTCCCAGCCATCTTGGGTGAAGCCCACATCCTCAGCGTCCGAGAAGTAATAATGATGGGACAGGCCATCCACCTGCACCGGCGTTCCGTAGGTCTCATTTAATGATGCGAGGAAGCTTTCCGTCCATTGGATACTGTGCTGGTTTGCAGCGCCTGCGACGAGCTTGGCATTGGGCGCTGCGTTGCGCACCACCGTGGCATACTTACGGTATTCCCAGGCGTACTGCTGGGCGCACATAGTACCGCCACCGCCCCAGTTTTCGTTTCCAATACCGAAAAACTTTACATCAAAGGGATCTTTCGCTCCGTTTTTCTCTCGCAGTGCCGCAAGGGTCGTTGTTCCCGCGGGAGAATTGCAATAGTCGACCCAATTCCGGGCATCCATGGGTGTCAGTGAGGTAGCGTTGATGGCAAGATACGGTTCTGCGCCCACCAAGGCGCAAAACTCCATAAACTCATGGGTGCCGAAGGCATTGTTTTCATAAAGTCCATCTTGTCTTGTCCACCATGTCGGACGAATGGGGCGGTCAGTGCCGATGCCGTCACGCCAATCATAGGTTTCGGCAAAGCAGCCACCGGGCCAACGGATCACACTGGGCGATATGCGCTTTAGTTTTTCGACGATGTCCAGGCGGAAGCCGTTGATATTGGGAATACGGGAGTCTTTGCCGACCCACAGGCCGCCATAGATCACGCCGCCAATATGCTCAGCGAAATGGCCGTAAAGCAATGGAGAGATCGTTCCGATCTTGTCATTGGAATGAACGGTAACTTGCATCTTAACATACCTCCATGACGGTTACAGGGTCGAGATCTTCGTATGTAAGGGTGACCGGGCCTTCCCGGGAAGTGATGACCTGCGCCATACCGTTGAAGAACGGTACATTATTTGCTTTATCTCCGTGGTGACCGTTGGGGTCACCGTTGCAAACGGCAATCACAGGACCTTCAATGCCTAACATACCGTTTTCAGGCAGGACAGGTCTGCCCTGTTCGTCTGTAATGCTTACATTTAGAATCCGTACTTTACCTGAGTTCCCTTTTGGGTTAGCGTCTGTAACGCAAAGCTTTGCCGGCTTTCCCCATCTGCAGAGAATATCAGATATTTCTTTTCCGTTCTTATTTACTGTAACCACCAATTTTTCTGCATCTGCCGGAACCTCCCAACAGAGCATATGATTCTTCGCTTCCCGTACACCAAAAGACCGTCCATCCGCAAAAAGCTCGGCAGATCCAAGGTTGGTATAGGCAATGACCTGTTGAATTCCCTCAGCAGGCAGGTCAGCAAAGGATGCAAAGCGGAGATAATCCTCCTCAAGATAATAAGAACGAAGCCAGTGGGCGATATTCTTGTCAAATCCACAGCTATCAAGGAATCCCCAATGGGAAGAAACACTGGGATAGCCAAAGGGATTCGGCTCACCTCTGTGATCGAAGCCACTCCACACAAAGCAACCTGCAGCAAAGGGATGCTTTTGAACCGTCTCCATGGTTTCCCACAGCGGCTGCGAGAAGTCAGACGGGTATTCCAGTCCATTATCGGCAAATACCTGCAATTTCCGATCCGTCCGGTATACACCCCGTGTTGCAAAGGTAGGACTGTTTTCTGTACCCAAAATCAGCTTGTTGGGGTTCTTTTCGTGGCAGGCTTCATAATCGGAAAGGCAGTAATTGATACCGATCAGATCCAGAACATTCGCGGCATTGTCATCAGAAAGCAAGCCGCCATTTTGAGCACCCACGACAGCACGGGTATCATCCAGAGCCAGCACCCGCTGCCGCAGCTTTTCCGCGATTCGCTTACCACGGAAACTATCCTGCCACGGCTCCTCATTAAAAAGGCTATACAGGAACACACACGGATGATTGCGGGACAGCTTCACCAGTGCGTCCACCTGTTTCATGGTTTCTTCGCTCACATTGAAGTGACGGTTTTCCACCATCACCAGCATGCCAAGCCGGTCGCAGATGCTTAGAAGGGTCTCCGAAGGGGCATGATGGGCGCAGCGATAGGCATTGGCGCCAAGGGATTTCAGCCGAGCAATGCGGTATTCTTCCACATCTTCATAAACAGCAGCACCCAATCCGCCATGGTCCTGGTGGGCGCAGATACCCTTAACGAGGTAAGGCGCTTCATCCATCGTCATTCCCACATTGCTGACCCAACGAATATCCCGGAAACCTACCGGAAACACTGCTTTATCAACTGCTTGCTCGTTTTTTTCCAGTGTAATCGATAAATGATAGAGATTGGGATTCTCCGGTGACCACCGGGCAGGATTTTCTATCGTTATGCTTAACGATGCCGATTCGTTACCGATGCATTCGGCTTCGGCAACCGGTTTGCCTGTTATGTCCATTAATGCCGCTTTGATACTGCCGTCACCGGTAAACGCAATATCTGCAAACACTGTATTTTCACTTGTGCGTACAAAGCAATCCTGCTGCAAAATTCGGGTATCTTTCCGGAAGCGGATAGAAACGGGCCGATAAATGCCGGCTCCCTCATACCACCATCCCTCATGGCGACGGGCATCTACAAATACCGCGATCTCATTATCCCCGCCGGGCAGAAGATAATCGCCGATTTCAACAGAAAAACGGTTATATCCACTGAAATTCCGCGCAGCAACCACACCGTTCACAAACACAGTACACTGACCCAGCACCCCATCGAAGATCAGTTCCGCGCTTTCAATGGGCTCATTGGGAAGTGTCAGATTCTTTTTATACCATGCCACATCCCGGCGCTTGCAGCCTGGAGTGGCATCCTGTGTTTCATCCACCGGCAGCTCCGTCAGCCAATCATGGGGCAATTGGATCTCCCGCCAAGCGGTATTCTCCGCAAAACCTTCCAGATGGAATAATGCACCACCTGCCTTGCTGGACAGATGATATTCGCCACCGGCGAGCTTGGATCTTTTGGAAAAATCACCGCTGTGGAATAACCACGTTCCGGTCAGGTCAAGATCATAGTTCGCCGATGCCATTCATCCATACCTCCCGGTAAGAAATTTCCGGGGATGCGTAATGCTCCCAGTGCAGCTCCAGGGGGCTGTTGCCGTCGTATTCGCTTTGCTTGCCAATGATCTGGATCAAACCGTTGGCTTTCAGCCGCACAAAGGCGTAAAGAGGTTCCTTGTAGGGAATGATCCACTTTGCCGCACCGTAATCCGCTGCCACCTCTTTGCTGCGGGCGCTCTGTTCCGTATACATAGGGCCAATGAATTTTTGGCTCATGCTGTTTACCACATAGTAGTGGATGCCGCCTTTGAAGCGGTAGGCATCGGCGTGATCATGGCCGGAAAAGACCATGGTCACCTTATTGTAGCCCGCACGCTCGTTGGTGCGCCACAGCACCTCACGGAACTGATGGATATTCTGGATGCGCCAATCGCCCACCTCACAGGTGGCGTGCATGAACAAAAAGCACCGCTTGTCCGTTGCCGCAAGGTCGGCTTCCAGCCATTGCAGCTGTTCCTGCGGAATATGGCAATTACTGAAATTTAAGCGGCGGCAATTATAATCCAGATATTCCTCACCGACCAACTCATAGTTGGTATCCAGAACCACAAAATGGAAATCGCCAACGTCAAAGCTGTAATATTTTTTCTCCATGCCGAGCATTCCCATGACCGTTTCTTTGTCGCTGTTTTCGGTCTCATGGTTGCCGAGGACATGGTAGCTGGGTCCGGAAAAGCTGTTGAAAATATCCGCGACTTCCTGCCCTTCTTTGGAAAAGGAGGACAGATCACCCAGTTGGATAATGAAATCTGCCTTCCGCTCCTCCGCCTCTTTCACAAAGCGCTCAACTCTCCACCGTTCATCAACGCCCAGTGTATTGTGGTGCACGTCAGCGCAAATGCCAAACAAAATATCTCCGTCCATAATTTTCTCCTCACTATAGTTTAATTTACATTTCATCTATGAGCAAACCCGGCTCCAGATTCACAGGAGACACACCGCTCATCGGAATCTCTCCATATAGCACCTCCACCAGTGCTTCCAGTTGATCCGGGGAATCACTGTAGGCATTGATAAAGGTATTGGCGCCCTCCATGATGTTGTAGTGGACATAGGGGTATCCCATAGACACGCCGATGGATTTGCCGGAGCCTCTGGAAAAAGCATAATGGTAAGTCTCCAGCTCGTCGCCAAAAAGCGTCAGCCAACCCTTGGGTCTGTGTCCGGCCACATAGGCGGCATACAGGATCAAATCACTTTCCGCGTCGATCTGCTCCAGTTCTTCCGTGTTTTTCAGCCTTCTGTGCATCTTCACAGTCGCGCCGCGGTCCTCAAAAGCCTTTTTGACGATCTCCATATTATCCATAAAGGCATCCTTATGGGTAGAGCAGATCACGGTAACATGCTTGATTTTCTCCTTATCAAGGGGCAGCAGTTCATTTCTGTCCCGGACCAGAGTGATGCTCTTTCGGGAGATTGCCTTGCAGATCTTTCGGGTCTGGGGAACCAATTCCTTTGCCAAATAATGCTCCTGCCAATATTCCTCCGTGAACATACCCAGCTTTTCCTTCACATCCAGAATTCGCTGGCATGCATCATCGATTCTCGACTCTGGGATCCGTCCGTCAAGCACTGCCGCTTCCAGAATATCCACCGCATGGATGGTACGCACACCCAACAGCACATCGTTACCTGCCTGAATCAGTTTAACAATCAGCTCTTCCTCGCTGTAGAAGGTGGAGAGTCCCGCCATGGCAATAGAGTCAGTAATGACAACACCCCGGAATCCCATTTTCCCTTTGAGCAGTTCCGTAATGATTTTGTAAGACAAAGTGGCAGGCAGATAGCGGCCCTTCAGCTTGGTATCATCCGCCGCAGGGAATGCTTGGTGCCCGATCATCACAGAATAGACTCCGCCATCAAAGACACCTTGGAAGATATTACCTTGCTCTTCCCACCACTCGTCCATACCGGAGGATATCTGTGTGGAACAGAAATGGCTGTCACGGTACTCATAGCGGTCAGCGCCCGGAAAATGCTTGGCAGTAGCGGCAACACCCACAGATTGTATACCACGGACATAGGCATTGGCCTGCGCGATCATGCGCTGCGGATCGCACATAGTATACGAGCGCATGGTTGCCCATGAAAACCGGCCGCCAATATCCACCACAGGACCCCAGATCCAATTGGTTCCAGCGCAGCGGAGCTCTCTGCCCACAGCCTGACCAAGTTGATACGTCAGCTCCAGATCGTTTGCAGCACCAATTGCAGGCTCTGTAGGCGTTTCAGACAGATCCTTAATGGCCCAGCCAAAACCGTGTTCCGCATCAGTGGCAACCAGTGCGTGAATTTTGAGGGCAGCATCCTCTTCCAGGATCCACTCACGGAATTCCGCACTTTCATCCTGATGCTCAGCATCCCAGGCAACGTCAAAGCCTCTGCTGCTGGCACCGGGCTGCACCCAAAGAGAACCGAACTGGCGCTCCCGGAGGAATGCTGCCTTTTCTTCTTTTGTTCTTACAATGGATGCATCCACCTCTGTTTTGCGGTTGATATCATACTGGTAGGGCAAAATGGTCTGTCCAATTTTTTCCCGAAGGGTCATTTCGGATAATAGTGGTTTTATCATAAGATACCTCCTTTTCCTTCATTATTATCAGCATAGCGGAATTTTCTCAGTGGCGCAATGGCAATTAAAGAACATTTGTAAAATAAAGAAATGTTTTTCCAATCTGTTGACAAATTTGTACCCAAATACTATACTGATAAAGCTATGAAATTTCACAACATTAAAATTAAACAACTTGCAAATATTCTGAGACATACGCCCCATTTGAAGCAATGGACAGCGAAGAACCGTCAGACGCACATTATCGGAATACAGCTCCATGGAAATATGTATCACGAGATAGCCGGCGAAAATGTCACGCTGACGGAAAACTGCCTGTTCTTTTTTAATCAAAAAGACGATTTTCGTGCCATTGTAAGGGAATTGGGTGAATCCTACTCTATCCATTTCACCACTTGGGAGCCAGTGGAAACAGACAGCTTCGCTATAAAAGTGCAGAATCCGGAAGAAGCGATCTCGATTCTGGAAGGGATCGAACACGCACTCAGGCTGCAAAGTGGAGGAGAGAATCTGGCGCTGAGCGGATTTTACCGTTTCTGCTACCTGCTGGAATCAAACCGCGTCAAAAGCTACCATCAGACCAACAGCCGGCTCGCAGATGCCAAGGCATACATGGATTTGTCTTTTCGGGAAAAGAGCATCCTGGATACCGCTGCCCAAAGCACTGGTCTTTCCCGCCGCAGATTCAACGATCTGTTCAAGCAGCAGTACGGCATCACGCCCAATAACTATATCATCCGGAAAAAGATCAATGCATCCAAGGCACTTCTGATGGATAACAGTTTGACGGTCAAACAGGTTGCATCCCTATGTGGTTTCGAGGACATCTATTATTTCTGCAAGGTGTTCAAGGCCCAAACAGGCATGACTCCGACCCAATTCAGAACAAGTCAGTAATAACAAGAACACCCCATACGGCACTTCAGAATTGCCGTATGGGGTACGTTGTTTTATTTTCTTTCATAGAGGCACATTTCGTAACCGATGCCGTTTTCCTCACCGGAAAGCAGCACCTCAGACAAGTGCCAGTTGGGATCTTCGTCCAAATTGGGGAAGTAAGTATCCGAATCCGGGCAGGCATGAACTTTCGTGATATAGGCCTTATCACAGTAAGGCAGCATCTGGCGGTAAACGCTGCCGCCACCGATGACCATGACCCGGGGGTACTGCTTGGTATACTCTGCAGCCTCTTCCGGACTGTGGCAGAGAATCGTTCCCTCCATGGCATTGTCACCGCGGCTGATCACCACATTGACCCGGTTAGGGAGCGGCCTGCCGCCGGGAAAATCCGCCAAAGTCTTTCTGCCTACGATGACGCAAGCGCCCTTGGTGGTCTCCCGGAAAAACTTCCGGTCGGCGCTGAGCGCCACCGGCTGGGTACCGCAGCAGCCGATACCCCAATCATCATATACAGCAACAATCAGTTCCATAAACTACCTCAGATCGCCATGGGGATCTCAAAGTTGAAAGGATGGAACTTGTAGTCCTCTAACTTGAAGCTGTCCTTGGTGAAAGCATAGAAATCTGTGATACTCTTGTCAATAGAGAACTTGGGAGCTTCAAAACCTTCCTTTTCCAGCATGGCCTTGACAGCAGGAATGTGCCGGTCATAGATATGGCAGTCAGCGATCACATGAACCAGCTCGCCCACCTCCAGCCCGGAGGCCTGGGCCATCATATGGGTCAGCAGCGCGTACTGCAGCACATTCCAGTTGTTGGCGGCAAGCATATCCTGGCTGCGCTGATTTAAAATCGCATTCAGCGTATTGCCGGTGACATTAAAAGTCATAGAGTAAGCGCAGGGATACAGGTTCATCTCATGCAGATCTTCAAAGTTATAGATATTGGTCATGATCCGGCGGGAAGCGGGATTGTGCTTCAGATCAAACAGCACACGGTCCACCTGATCCATAGGCTCCGCACCCTTTTGGAACTGGTACTTTTTGCCCAACTGATATCCGTAAGCCTTACCGATGGTACCGTCCTCACCTGCCCACTCATCCCAGACATGGCTGCCCAGATCGCAGATGCGGTTGGACTTCTTCTGCCAGATCCACAGCATTTCATCCACAGCGCTCTTCCAGTATGTACGGCGCAGGGTCATAATGGGAAATTCTTCTTTCAGGTTATAGCGGTTGACCACGCCAAACTTCTTAACGGTATGGGCAGGCGTTCCATCCGGCCAATGGGGCCGGACCTCCAGGTCCGTGTCGTAAAAACCGTTTTCCAGAATGTCCAGACAAGTGGCGCGATAAATTTCATCAGCTCTGCTCATGATGATTCCTCCAGTTATTTTTCTTCAGTATAGCACAAATCACTCGATTAGCAAGTCCATACTTTCATTTTTCAGCGCTGCCAGATTATTCAGGTCTGAAATCGTCACCAGTTGGGCGCCCATTTCGCTAAACGCACAGGCAGCTGGTGATCCGTCATCAAAGCAAAAAACACTGCTCCAATGGCAATTAAGATTTAAAGTCGTACCGCTCCAAGTACCGCCGGATTCCATTGACGATTGCGCCACAAAGGTCATAGGACTCAGGCTGTGGATAATTCTGTTGCGGCTTAGTGCCCGTTGGGATGAAAAAGCATTGTTATACCCGTCCTCAGATAAGTACAATACGGAATCCTTTTCCTTATGCTTTTCCAGGCTGTCCGCCACCACGCAGATCACATTTCCGCCTGCTCTCAGGCAGGCCTCCTGTGCGGTTTTGTCAGCGCCGCGGGCATTGCCTGAGACCAGCACAAAGCCTTGCTTTGCTGCCTGCATTCCAACCTGCTCCGCGAACCGACGGTTCTCGTCATTCAGCTCCCGGCTGCCAACCAGCGCGACACAGGGTTTGTGCAGAATCGAGATATCACCCTTGGCCCACAGGCATCCCGGGCTGTCATCTCCCAGGCATTTTCTCACCCGAATCGGATATTGTTCGCCGGCACGGGTGATAGGAAAACAGTCACGCTGTTTTCCCTTACGCAAATAGTAATCCAGCAGTTGCCGCTCTCCCAACAGGTGCAGTATCCGCTCTGCCATCTCCCGGGAATATCCCAAGGCGATCAGGTCCTCTTCCTCCAGCTCCCTGTCCGTTTTCGGTTTCACCGACGCACGAACTCTGGAAGCCAGGGTGCGGAACTGGGCCACTGTCAAAGGTTTTCTTTCCGGATCTCCCAATTGGCTGGTAAGCAACAGGAAACCCGCCTCCCGGCCATTCAACGCAGCCGCCTCTTGGGAGGCTTCGGTGCTGCGATTACTTCCTCTGTGAGTGTTCCGTCCGCGCCCAAAACCATAGGCCTGATGGTATAGTTGGAGTACTTGGCAATTTCGTCCAGCTTTGCTTTCTCAGGGAAGTTTCCAATAATAGACCATGCCACACCCTTACGCTTTGCTCTGCCGGTTCTGCCAATGCGGTGGACATAGTATTCATTTTCTTCCGGCACATCAAAATTAATGACGCAATCCACATCATCCACATCAATGCCACGGGACGCTACATCTGTAGCGATCAAAATGGCCAGTTTGCCGTCACGGTAGCGCTGCATGGTCTTTTCACGCAGGCTCTGGCGGATATCGCCATGGATGCAGTCGCAATCCAATCCTGCCCGCTGGAAATCGACACAGAGCCGCTGGCACATATGCTTGGTGTTGCAGAAGATCATGACCCGTTCATAGCCTTGGGTACGGATCAGCCGAACGGTGGCTTCGGCCTTTTCAAGGGGTGTCACCGTCATGCAGTACTGGTCAATATCCGGGCGGTCTTCCTGCTTCGGCTCAACCGTGATCTCCACCTCATCACGCTGATACATCCAGGAAACGGTCATGACCTCCTGGGAAATGGTAGCGGAGAAGAGGCCCAGATTCTTGCGGTTTTTGTCTTTGTCAATGATCTTGGTAACATCCTTAAAAAAGCCCATATCCAGCATCCGGTCAGCTTCGTCCAGAACCACTGTCTGGATCTTATCCAGCCGAACCGTCTTGCGGTTATAGTGGTCCATCAGCCGGCCGGGAGTAGCCACAACGATCTGTGGCTTCTTTTCAAGCTGCTTGATCTGTCCGCCGATACCGGCGCCGCCATAGAGGACCGCCACACGGATATTCTGATAATATGTCAGCAGGCCCCGCAGTTCATCACCGATCTGCAGCGCCAGTTCTCTTGTAGGCGCCAGGATCAATCCCTGAATATCCTGGCATTCCGGATCGATATGCTCGATCATAGGAATACCAAAAGCAAAGGTCTTTCCCGTTCCGGTAGGTGCCTTGGCAATTACGTCCTTCCACTGCATAAACGCCGGGATCGCCAGCTGCTGAATGGTTGTGGGATATCCGTACCCTTTCTTCTCCAGCGCTTTGAGCATTGCGTCACTGAGGCCTAATTCCCGAAATGTAATTGTGCTTTCTGTCATTTCTTTCATCCTTTTTCTATAAGAAACATATAGTTACCCGTATATTCTAACAGCTTTCCCGTTAATATGCAAGGGATTTCCGTTTATAGAAAATTAAGAATTCACCTTTGCGCAACTGTGGACAAACACGGAGAAATATGTTATATTGTATTGTAAGATTTTATAGCCTACTGAAGCTTTCCAACCTAAAATGGGTAAGCTAGTGCTGCAAGGAGGAATTCACATTGGTATATGTTCTGCTTGGTACAGGCTTTGAAGAAACAGAAGCCATTGCCCCCATCGATTTGATGCGCCGTGCCGGTATCCCGGTCATGACAGTCGGTATTAACGGCAAAACCGTTTATGGCGGCCACGGCATTGGCGTTGAAGCGGATATCACACTGGGTGAAATGGATCTAACAGCTCTTGAAATGATCGTTCTGCCCGGCGGGTTGGGTGGTGTTGCATCCATCCGGGCAAGCCATGAAGCTATGGACGCCATCGCTTTTGCATATGAAAATAACCGCTATGTAGCTGCAATTTGTGCAGGCCCCACGGTTCTTGCCGATCTGCATATCACCGATGGCAAAAACGCAACCTGCTATCCCGGTTGTGAAAGCGGTATGGGCAGCGCAGTGATGGTAAACAATGCCCCATGCGTTACCGACGGAAAACTGATTACCGGCACCTCTGCCGGCTGCGCCATTCCCTTTGGCCTTGCTCTGATCGCCGCGCTGAAAGGTGATCACATCGCAAACACTGTCGCTCAGCAGATCGTGATCCGCTGACAGGAGGAATCTATATGTCCAATGAAAGAAATTTAAACCCCTCTGAAAACCCTGATCTTGACCAGTCTTTATTTATAGCTGACGAGGTTGAGGGAGATATCGCATCGGATGTCCAATGCATAATGGCAACTGATAATAACACTGCCGCAGAATCAGACGGTGCTACCGTTTTTGTGCCCGTCAATGATACCGTTCTCCTTAACTCCACAAAAGGTGAACCTGTCCCTGTAACGGATGAAACACTAAATCATGTGCTTCTTTCAGATCCGGTAGTTGGTGAGGAAATCCAAGCTGACGAACACGCTGTCTATCATGCCGGCCTGTCACACCCCGCTGATGCTGAAATTGACAAAATTCTGGATGATGCCAAGGCAATGAACACACCTTCTGATGCAACTGCCCCGATAAACATTGACGGTGTTTCCTCCGAAACCGTTGTTTTCGAAGCCCAGGAAATGCCGCCCATCCAAGATTACGTTGATCCCAGCAATCTTCTGGATCAGCCGGAAGAAAACAAGGAAGAAGTTCCGGAAGAAGAGCCTCCCCTGCCCAAGGGCCGTCCCAAAGCAAAGAAAGGATACGGTTTACTGGGTATCCCCCACATCCTCTCTACCGTGATATGGCTCGCGATCACTTTGGCGATCGGTGTATCTCTTGGGCGTCTTGTTTGGGTATGTGCCGCCGAAGTTCTTGCCTTTGGCCGTCCTGATCAGGAGTATGTGGTTACCGTATCCAGTGCAGACAATATTGATACCATTGCCGCGAAGCTGAAAAATGCCGGTCTGATCAAGTATCCCGAATTGTTCAAGATGTATGCCGGTTTGACCGATGCCGAAGAAGAAATCTCTGCGGGTACCTTTACCCTCAACAGCAAATTCGACTATATGGCACTGGTCAATGCCATGTCCTACCATTCTCCTGCCCGGGAATCTGTAGAATTGATGATTCCGGAAGGCTATACCTGCGCCCAGATCTTTGCGCTTCTGGAAGAAAACGGTGTATGTTCTGCCGCCGAGCTGGAAGAATATGCCGCAAACGGCGAGATCAAGGAGCGTTGGTTCCTGGAAGGCATTGAGCGCGGTGATAAATACTGTCTGGAGGGTTACCTTTTCCCCGATACCTATCAGTTCTATACCGACGATGAGCCGGGCCGTGTTATCGGTAAATTCTTAGACGGCTTTGACAATCGTTTTACCGATCTGATGAAGAGCAGGCTGGATCCACTGAACGAACGTCTGGCCAAGGTGCTTGCCTCCCGCGGCTACGACGAGGCAACCATCGAATCCCGCAAAATTACCATTCGCGAAATCATCATCATCGCATCCATGATTGAAAAAGAAACGGCTGACAATGCAGAAAGCTATGAGATCTCCTCTGTCATCTACAACCGGCTGACCAATCCGGCAAATTACCCTTACCTGAATATCGACGCAACATTGATCTATGCGTTAGGCGGTAACATTGATCCGGAAACCGGGAAAACCAAGCCTTTGACCAGCAATGACCTTCAGATGGAACATCCCTATAACACCTACAAGGTCAAAGGTCTCATTCCCGGTCCCATCTCCAACCCCGGCAGTAACAGTCTCAATGCAGCGCTGGATCCCAGTGTGACGGATTACTATTTCTATGTATACAACCCCAATACCAGCCAGCATATGTTCGCTAAAACCCCAGCAGAGCACGATAAGAATGTTAACTATGTAAGATCACTGGAAAAGAACCAATGAAAAAGATTGAATTACTAAGTCCCGCCGGCGATATGGAACGGCTGAAAATGGCCATTGCCTACGGCGCAGACTCCGTTTACCTGGCAGGCACCGCATTTGGCATGCGGGCCTTTGCCGGAAACTTCTCTCCGGAGGAGCTTCCTGTAGCTGTAAAGCTGGCCCATGACCACGGTGTATCCGTTCATGTCACCGTCAATACCATGCCCCGCAACGAAGAAGCGGCCGCGCTGCCTGCATACTTAGAGCAGCTCCAGGATGCTGGTGTCGACGCACTGATTCTGGCTGATCTGGGTGCGTTTACCATGGCAGGGAAATACGCGCCCAAATGCGCACGCCATATTTCCACCCAGCAATCCGTTGCCAATTATGAATGCGCCTCTGCCTGGTATGATCTGGGTGCGCAGCGGGTAGTCCTGGCCAGAGAATTGAATCTGGAGGAGATCCGCACCATTCGGGAAAAGACACCCAAAGAGCTGGAGATCGAAACCTTCGGTCACGGCGCCATGTGTGTCAGCTATTCCGGCCGCTGCCTGCTGAGCAACTACATGACCGGACGTGACTCCAATCGTGGAGCCTGCGCCCAGCCCTGCCGTTATCAGTACGCACTGATGGAAGAAAAGCGCCCCGGTGAGTATTTCCCTGTTTTCGAGGACGAAAAGGGTACCTATATCCTCAATTCCAGGGATATGTGCATGATCGATCACTTGAAGGATCTGCAGGACGCGGGTGTGGATTGCATTAAAATTGAAGGCCGTGCCAAATCCGCATATTATGCCGCCATCGTCACCGGCGCTTACCGGCACTGTATCGATGATGTGGCTGCCGGACGGGAAATTGATCCTGTCTGGCGGGACGAAGTGGATCATGTTTCTCACCGCATTTACTCCACCGGCTTCTATTACGGCTTCCCCGGGCAGTACACCGAGAATTCACGGTACATAAGACAGTGGCAGGTATGCGCCATCGTAGAAAGCTGCGACGAAGCAGGCAACGCTCTGTGCAGCCTGCGCAATAAGTTCTCCGAGGGCGAAGTTTTGGAAGCCGTTGGCCCTGATCTGCGGCCTTATGAAATAACCGCCGGCGGTATGACCGATTTGGAGGGAACCGCACTCAGCGAAGTTAGAACCCCTGAGATGAAGTTTTATATGAACCTGGGGAAACAAGTTCCTCCCCTTACCATTCTCCGTCACGCTGTCGAATTATCCGCAAAGTAATCATAACCAACGGCCGGGTGTACCCGTCAAGGAAAAGTAAACACTAAAACACCATAATTTTGAAGCCCAGTTCAGTCTCATGCTGAACTGGGCTTTTATAGACCAAGATGGCCGAAGGTCGCCTATTATTGAAGGGTTGTTTGTAGCAAATTTCTAAGATCACTCCAACTTTACACCAAGCAAAGGAGTGCAGGGCATAAGAAACCCCAGAAACCATTGCGGTTTCTGGGGTTTGTAGTTCGTAATGAGAGATACCCACATTTGTTTTGTCTGTTGCTCCCAGAACGGGGTCTTATGGTTCATCCCATGCTTCGCGTGTGTTTCTTCCTGTCGTACATTTTTCGTTGGTGTTTGGGTTGTCAGACCAAAACCAACAATCCATCACTTTGCCAAGGTGATGGATGCCAGTGATTACTCTTTTACGAGTTCAAAATTCCTCCTTTTTAACCTGTACCGATTTTCGATACTCCATTTTTTTATGGAACATTCTATAAAACTATGTCGAAAAATATTCAAGAACCGAGACTTAGCCGTTTACATTCCCAACACACTTGGTTCCGGAACCAAGTGTGTTGGATATGTAACCGTCTAATTATCAGCCTAAATAGGCTGATGTTACTTTTGAAAAAGTAACACAAAACATAGCGATTCCAAACGAATAGCATAACAGGCAAAACAAAAGGGTGTGTCGTTCCAAAGAACGGCACACCCGTACCATTATAAAGATTCCGCCTGTTCAGTTCGCATCGAAATGCGGCCAGTAAATATTCTCTCCTTTTGACATGTATCGGCACACCGCCAATACACCTAAGTTATGACATGGTGTAGTTATTTTATCCTTTCAAAGGGAGATGGAGATGAGTTTCACCCCTCAATACATACTATGCAGAACCTTTGAAAATATAACTAAAGGAAGAATGTTCTTTGCCAACAGTTCGACATATTGGAATTGTCTTAACTTATTTCAATCCGTAGTGGTCCTTAATCGATTTGGAGCAGATTGCCTTTCCCCTGAGTTTAATGCTTTCAACAACAGCAAACAACATTTCTTCATCAACGTTCTTGTCAATGACAAGAACACCATAGCCAGTATAGGCCAAAGTCCGTCCCTTCTTTTTGGCGCTTTCTATGTAAGCAGCATCCAAATTGCAGACACCTACAAACCAGCAGTCGGGGCTTTCTTCTGCATCCATATGCTTGTCAATAATTCTGTCAAGTGTTGTTTGGTGTTTTTGTAATCCCTCTCGCACAGCTTGGTTAATAAAATCGCTACGGTTAGAGTAATAACCATTATCGACTAAAATGTCGATGTTCGACAAGGTTGATGTGTTAATATTCACAGAAACCTTTTCACTAAAATTTTCATTTGCCATAATCACACCGCCTTCTATTTATGCTCCAGATGGAGTATAAATAGAGTATATCACATACAGAAGTTGTTGTCAAGTGCTTTGCGATAATTTAATGTATTTTGTCGGATACACGCATCCGCAAAATTCAGGTTTGTCTAACACTTACATTTTAACAAAGGCAGAACCGAATTTCAAGCACTTGCTTTTGTTATTATTGAAATGAACTTTTAACTATGTTATATTAATATAGAAATTAATAATAAACTATCAAAATCAAACCATTTGAAAGGAGTGGCGCTTTGATGAGAAAAGTTAAGGTACAAATTAAGAATGCCGATAAACCAAAGGAGAACTATCCGTCTGCCTCTGTAATGTTAGAAATATCAATGGATGAATATGCCAAGGAAAGAGAACGCTCTAACATATTAGATAATAAAGCGAATGCCTTTATATCCGTGATAATTGCAATATTTACTCTCTACATACCAATTATTCCTTTTTCTAAATTGGCAATCGCGTATTCCCAATTTGGAAAGGGTGGTATTGTCTGTGTAACTTCGGCTTTATGTGTTATGGTAGCATCATTGATATTAATGATTATTGCCTTTGTTAATCTGTATAACGGCTTCAAAATTCAGCCGTATTGTCGTGTTGATTTTAGCAATCTCAATGATATTGCACTATTACAACATTCTGAAAATGATGTCAAAAAGGGATTAATAGACCACTACAATACGATTTTAACAAGCAATGCAGATATAAACACTAAAAAGTCTGAGAAAATTAAAATTGGCTTAAAATACAGTATTATTGCATTCGCTTTATTAAGCATATCAACGATTGCATTAATTATTATGTTAGGAGGTGTAGGAAATGTCGGGTAATTTAAAGGCTGATATTCTAAAGGCTGTTGCCGATGGCAAAAACACTACTAATAATTCATCAAAGAATACTACCGATGCATCAGTTGTGTTAAAGAATCCGCAGATATTACAACATAGCCTTGATAAATCGTTAAGACCGCCTCAAAAACTAACTGAAAACGTAAACGAATAACTCAATTCGTGACAAGTTGCGTCAAATTTGCGTCAAATGGGCATATTGAGGCAAAAGGAAAACCCAGAAACCATTGCGGTTTCTGGGTTTTTGAGGTTCTGAATGAGAGATAGATTATCTCTTGGAGAACTGAGGTGCGCGGCGGGCGGCCTTCAAGCCGTACTTCTTTCTTTCCTTCATTCTGGGGTCGCGGGTCAGGAAACCGGCAGCCTTCAGAGAAGCGCGGAACTCGGGGTTCACGGTCAGCAGGGCGCGGGAAATGCCGTGACGGATAGCGCCGGCCTGGCCGGAAACGCCGCCGCCAGCGACGGTAACAACAACGTCAACCTTGCCAACCAGGTCAGTGGTGACCAAAGGCTGACGGACGACCAGCTTCAAGGTCTCCAGGCCAAAGTACTCGTCGATGTCGCGGCCATTGATGATGATGGAGCCGGTGCCGTTCTCGTAGACGCGAACACGGGCAACACTGGACTTACGGCGGCCGGTGCCGTAGCTATACTTCTTCTTGCTCTCGTACATAGTCATTTACCTCCAAATCAGTCCAGGGTCCAAGCTTCGGGCTTCTGGGCAGCATGGGGATGCTCAGCGCCCTTATACAGGTGCAGGCGGGTCATGCAGTTACGGCCCAGAGTGTTCTTGGGCAGCATGCCCTTGACAGCCAGCTCGACAGCGTAGTCGGAGCGCTTAGCCATCATGTCACGAGCCTTGGTTTCCTTCAGGTTGCCGATCCAGCCGGTGACGCGGTAGTAGACCTTCTGCTCAGCCTTGTTGCCGGTCAGGATAGCCTTATCGGTGTTGATGATGATGACGTTGTCGCCGCAGTCGACGTTGGGGGTGAAATCGACCTTGTGCTTGCCGCGCAGCAGGTTGGCAGCGATGACAGCGGTACGGCCCAGGGGCTTACCGGCAGCATCCAGAACATACCACTTACGCTGAACGGTTTCGTTCTTCAGGAGTGTAGTGGACATATTGGTTCCTCCAAATAGGTTAAAATATTTTGACAAATTCAGGCGCAGGGAGTACAATTACTCACAAGACGCTTGAACTTTATACCACAGTAAAAACCAAATGTCAACACCTTTTTGATAAAATTTTGTAAAATCCGAAGTGTCCTCTGTTTTTCTCTTATTTACTCTTGTATTCTCTTAAATGCTCACATGCTATTTTAAAAATATTTGGAGGTTTTTCTTCAATGCAGAAACTTATTGGCCTGGTTCGCCGGTGCGTGGAAGATTATAAAATGATAGAAGACGGCGACCGGATCGCCGTTGGTGTGTCCGGTGGCAAGGATTCCGTTGCGCTTTTGGTATTTCTTGCGGAGCTTCGCAGGTACAATCATAAGTCTTTTGACTTGGAAGCCATCACCATCGACATGGGTCTTGGCATGGACTACTCCCCTATTCAGGCCCTTTGTGAAAAACTGGATGTCCCCTATACCATTGTAAAAACCGAGATCGGCCCGGTGATCTTTGACTACCGCAAGCAGAAGAACCCCTGCTCCATGTGCGCCAAGATGCGTCGTGGCGCGCTGAACCAGGCGCTTCTGGATCGGGGATTAAATAAGCTGGCCCTGGGCCATCATTACGACGATGCCGTAGAAACTTTCCTGATGAACCTCATGTTTGAAGGCCGTATTGGATGCTTCCAGCCGGTGACCAATCTGGACCGAACCGGCATCATTCAAATTCGTCCCATGCTTTACATTCACGAACGGACTGTGGATAACTTTGCCGCCCGGTATCAACTGCCTGTGATTGAGAATCGCTGCCCTGTGGATAAGGAAACCAAGCGTACGGAAATTAAAGAATTGATCTTTGAGCTGAGCGCCCGGTATCCCGATCTAAAGGAGCGGATCTTCGGTGCCATGCAGCGATATCCCCTGCCCGAATGGGAGCCACAGGGCCGCTATAAGCGCCCCAAGGATGAATAAAGAATCCGACCTGCAAATCCGCAGGTCGGTACTCTTATTGTTTGTCTGGTACTCTGTTTTTCAGTTCACGGGGCGTAATTCCCACATAACGCTTAAAGAGCTTTCCAAAGTATTTCAAATCCGGAATGCCAACCTGCTCTGCCACTTCCGCAACCGTCAATCCGCCATGTTTCAGCAATTCCACAGCTCTTTGCACACGCAGCCTGTTGCGGTACTCCACCGGCGACATCCCCTTGCAGGCAACAAAATTACGCCGGAAGCTAACCTCAGACATAGAACACAGCTCCGCCAAAAATTCCACGGAATAATTACCGGCGTAGTTGCTTTCCAGATAGGTCAAGCCTGCTTTGATTGCCCGGTTCTGCATATCCAACTCTTCCCGGTTTGTATCCCGTGCCATCTCGCACAGCAGTTTAAAGGTCAGCGACAGCCGTTCCAGCCAATCGAACGGACCGTTAACATCTGCCTTTCGCGCCAATTCGGACAGCAAACCATCATATACACCATGGGTATCATGAAACAAAACCGACGGGACCTCGTCGAAGCGAATTGTCCGTCCTTGCGCATCCTGGAGCAAAATATCCACCACAACAAAATAGGAATCTTCCAGCCATTGTGAATCGTATGCGGTATCACCCGGAAGGTACACCATATCCCGGGACCCAACGGACAGCTTTTCCTCCTGCAGAGAAAAGCAGGCGCTGCCCTTCGTAATATAAACAAAGCGCTCCACCGGTGCGGGCAGCATTTTATATCGGTGCTGGGCCGGCACTTCGCAGCGCTCCAAACGCAGACGTACAAGCGCCAGTTGATCAATCGCCGCATGGGCAAGCGCATTCATTTTCACTCTCTTTCACCTCAGTGCGATTATATCACCCACCATTTTCTGTGTCAACGCGTTCCGGCTCCGGCGCACTTTTTTTACGAAAAACAGATCGTATTGACCCTTTATTTCTATTTTTCTCTTTGTTATCCTTAGGCTATATTATAAGGAGGTAAATTCTATGGATAACAAACTAACCCTTGCTGTCAAGGATCTGGCTTACCGTTTAGGTGCGGATCTTGTGGGCATTGCCAACATCGAGCGCTTCGAAAATGCCCCCATCAAAATGAGTCCCAAGGGCATTCTCCCTACCGCAAAATCCGTGGTCGTATGCGCTGTGCATCATCCGGATGCCGCTATCGAGTTAGACGGTGAGGTCCATCCCCAAAATCTCGGTCCTTACCGGGTGCAGTACATCATGAACGATAAGCTGGATGTCCTTTCCTTCCGGATCGGCCGTATGCTGGACGATTTAGGTTACGCAACCGTCCCCATCGCCAGCTCCAATATTTGGCGCTATCGAGGCTATAAGGAAATGGATGCCACCTTCGCGCCGGATATGAGCCATATCTATGCCGGTGTCTGCGCGGGTCTGGGTGAGCTTGGCTGGAACGGCCTTTGCATCACCCCGGAGTACGGTGCCCGGAACCGCTTTATTTCCATTATCACCGAGGCAGAGCTGACCCCCACACCTCTGTACAGCGGCAAGAAGCTGTGCGATATGTGCGGTGAATGTGTCCGTAAGTGCCCCACCAACGCATATAAGCTGGAAGTCAACGGAACAAAGAATGTAGTTGTCGAAGGTAAAAACCATGTATTCTGCAACAAGAATTTGTGGCGATGCGCTTGGGGCGAACATTTCGATCTGGATTTGGATCTGCCTATTCCGGATGTGGTGGATGAGAAGGTTCTTCTGGAGCACGTGGCCAAGTACGGCACCCGCGGCGGTGAGTTTGGCGTCTGTCTGAAGGTCTGCCTGCCCAAGCATCTGCGCAACTGGGATCCGGATTACTGCAAAAAGACCGCCCGCCGCAAGCGGCACGTCACACCTTCCGATCTGCCGGTACACCGTCAGGTATACGACAAGCTTCTGGTGCATGCGCGAACTTGGGATTTGGACAGTGTACACTTCATTTCTTCTGACAGTCTGAAAGCGGCAAACATCGATATCCGCGAAGCGCTGCCTGACGGTGTTGGTGCCATCCTGCTGACCTCCCGCTATCAGCTTCCCGCCGGCTCTACCATCGACCACGACGGCTCTATGGCCCACATCGATGACTTCGACAGCAACCATAAGAATCGGGCCGACGTGCTGGACAGCTACGGTCGTATCGCTCAGTTTAATGTGGACTTCACCGAACTGGATATGTGCCGTGAGTTGGAGACGCTGGGTTACTCCGCACTGCCCAAAACCACTATGGACCATACACCTTTCCGTGCGCTTTGCGGTGTGGCCAACACAGAAAATACCTTTATTAAGACCTGCGTTCTGCTGACCAGCGCCCCTGTGAAGGATATTGCTGTGACCGAGTTGTCCTCCATCGAACCCACCTGTGATATCAAGCAGCAGCTGAAAACACTAGCCATGGAAAAGGGTGCGGATCTGTTTGGTGTTGCCTCTGCCGCCACCATCGACAGTCTTGCCGATCAGCTGCGTGATATCCGCAAGGATGAGACCGTGTTCAGTGTTGTGGATAAAAACCCCCGCATGATGCCCTTTGACCCGGTGGTCACAGAGCACAAACGAAACATTCAATCTGCCACCGATCTGCTTAAGGATGCCAAGTCTGTTATCGTCATGGGTATGCACTATCCCGAAACCCCCGCCGAACGGGTAGGACAGCCACCCGCTGAGGCTGTCGGTCCCTATGTGTTTACCCAGTATGAGGTAAACCGGCTGACCGGACATCTGGCATACTCCATCTGCCGCGCCCTGAATTCCCTTGGCTATGAGTCTGTGTACTCCCACAATTTGACCGGTGCAGGCTCTACTGTAGGCAGTCCCAGAGGTCAATTCAACGGTGCCACCTGCAATGCGCTTGAGGCCGTTGCTGCAGGCATCGGTCATCTGGCGCTCAACGGTTCCGTAGTAACCGAGGAATACGGAATCCATCAGCGTTTTGTCGCTATCGTCACCAATGCGGATCTGGCAGCAGACGATGTAAAGGAAGGTCTCGCGAAAGCATGCGCAGGCTGCGAGAAGTGCCTTACCGCATGTCCCACCTGCGCACTGCGGAAGGAATCTCTGACCGAGCTGACTCTCAACGGTAAGAAGGTCACCTACCTGCCGGTGGATGCCAACCGCTGCGATTGGGCCACCAAGTTCTCCCTGGTCACTGAAGAAGGCAATATGTACACCGGCAACTATACGGATGTTCCCTGCCCGGATCAGGTCACAGAAGAGAATCTTGCAGATGCGCTTCGGCAGATGGACCCGGTGCTGAAATTCCGCCTGGTGACCGGCGAAAAATGCATCATCAGCTGTCCCCTGCGCAAATAAGCACAAAAAATCGACCTGCGGTATGCAGGTCGATTTTAATTATTTAATGTAATCCATGCTGATCCAGCCGGTGCTGATGCGGCCCCACTTGACGTCGCCAACCATCTTGGTCTCCAGAATGGTGACCTTCTGACCGTTGTACAGGCGGCCGACAATGCGGTTGTTGGTACCGGCATCGCTGCGCACATTCAGAATATCCGCAGTGACAGTGCCGCTGATGGTAGTGGGTTTGGAGGGATCCTCCTTATCCTGCTCCGGTGCGGAAGCAGCGCTGTCCAGCTTCACATAGTTCATGCTGATCCAGCCCTTGGCAATTCTGCCCCATACTGTCGTTCCTACGGTCTTCTGCTCCAGGATCTCCACGGCAGAACCGTCTTCCAGATAGCCAGCAATGGTGTACGAGGAGCCGGGGCCGGTACGGACACGCAGCATGCTGCCGCCTGCGGATACCTTACCCTTGACGCTGCCCGTAGTGTTGCCGCCAGAGGTGTTGCCGCCGTTATTGGTGGTGCCGTTGTTACCGGAGGAACTGCTGACGCTGATATAATTCATGCAGACCCAACCCTTAGCGGTCTTGCCCCAGGGAGTGCCGTTCACGGTCTTCTGCTCGGTGATGGTCACAGTTTCGCCCGCGCTGAGCCAGCCAACCACACTGTAGTTGGTGCCTGCGCCGCTGCGGACATTCAGACGGCCGGAGTTGACTACAACCTTACCTGTGACGCTTGCGGTGTTGTTATTTTCAGGTTTCTGCTCAGGCTCCTGCTCGGGCTTCTGTTCAGGCTCTGTGTCATTCTTGTCCAGCGCCACATAGCTGAGGCTGATCCAACCCTTATCGATACGGCCCCATTCAGTGGTGCCGACCTTCTTGATCTCCAAAATCTTCACTGCTTCGCCATTGCCCAGAGAGCTTACGGCGCTGTAACCGGTGCTGGGTCCGCTGCGGACATTCAGCCGGCCGGACTGCAGCTTGACCTTACCGGTGGCTACGACTGTTTCTTCCGGCTTGCTCTCAGGCTTCTGCTCGGGCTTTTCTTCAGGCTTCTGCTCCGGCTTTTCGCCGTTCACAACGGTGTCATAGTTGGTGTACTTCAAAGCGATCCAACCCTTAGCAGACTTGCCCCAGGTGTAACCGCCACCGGTGGCAGTTCTGGTGATTTCCAGGGTGTCGCCCTTATCGGCACGGCCCACAACCGCATAAGCAGTGCCAGGGCCTCTGCGCAGATTCACATCAGAGCCGGTAACGGTGATCTTCACACCGGGACCGTCGTCTTCTTCCGTTTCCACAAAATCCTGCGTGTAGGAAAGATTGATCCAGCCGCCGTCCTTGTCTACCTTGCCCCACTTGATACCGGATGCATCGGTATACTCGGACACGATCTTCACAATTTCACCGTTTTGATAGGCATCCACCACCAGCGCTCCCTTTACAGGCTGCTGGAAGGAATTAAGGACGCCGGTAGCGACCTGCTTTTCGTAATTGACCGGTTTGCCGGTGACATTCTGGATGGAATCCTGGGGTGCGTCCGCACCGTCACCTGCGCGCCAGTGGGCATAGAGCATATAACCCTTCACACCGGCATCCAGCTTAGTAACCTTTTCGCCGCCGGTGGGATCTGTGTACCAGCCGTCAAACACGAAGGAATCATATGTAGGTACCGCCCGGATCTCAGACGCTATATCTACCACATAACCCTGCACCTTAATTTCCGATTCACCGCCGTTGGGGTCAAACCGCACATAGCTGTAACCGGCAGGAACAGAAAGCTCATAAATACCGTTTAAGTACATATTGGCTTCAGACAGGCGGCGGCGAATCAGACCGGGAATGGTCTCACTGCCGCTGTTGGACCACTGGGCAAAGGCAAATACAAAATCATCGCCCGTCCAGCCTTCCACAACAGCCGTACGCAGGGTGCTGGGCTTATACAGCCAGGAAGTACCGCAGTTGAAAGACAGGCTCAGCAGTGCATCGAACTGGGCCTGGTTTACAGTCAAGCCAAACTTGTCGATAAAGCTGTTAAGATCGTCACCCATGTTTTCCAGAAATTCAGCCAGCAATGCTTCGGCCTCGTCCTTAGGGATGCCGTTCGCCTTATACTCAGCCAGTTTGCCGTCCGGCACTCTGGTGCCGTAACCGACGGTCCACTGGGAATAATCCCAATAGGGATACAAGCTGAAGCCTTCAAACCGTTTCAGCAAGTCGATCATTTCCTGGCTTGCCTTAAAATCAGAGGCCGCGCTGACAGGTATCACGCTCAGCGGAATCAAAGTGATCAGCAAAGCCGCAGCCAAAACAATACTTAGGATTCTCTTTTTCACGAATTGTGCTCCTTCCGAAATCAAACGACAAAACATTCACAATTTCTGCTGTTTTCGTCATGCATGGGTGTATTATAGCAGAGGTTACAAAATATTGCAACCCCTTCGAAACGAAATAATTACATTTTTGTTACCCTTTTTCTTGTGTAAAAGTTTTCTTTTTTCTAAAAAGTCTTTATTTGCTCCGCTATTCCAAGTTGTATATGTTTGCCCTTTTTCGATTCGATTTCCATAACTTTCCAGAGTTGTTACAATTTAATCCCTTCTGCGGCCGTTGCTTTTCACAGAGGGTTGTGATAGAATGACAAAAACTACGAAAGGAGCCTCCCATGAATAATATGAAAGCGCTGATCGCCATGAGCGGCGGTGTTGACAGCTCTGTTGCGGCCTTTCTCACAATCGCGGAAGGCTTTTCCTGCATGGGTGCAACTATGCGTCTTTGCGACGCAGAGGATAGCACCTGTGGCTCTTCCGATGCTGTAGACGATGCCAGAAGCGTGGCGGATAGACTTGGAATACCTTTTTATGTATTCAATTTTAAAAAAGAATTTACGCATCATGTGATCGATCATTTTACCGGTGCTTATGAGCAGGGTCTGACACCCAATCCCTGCATACAGTGCAACCGTCATCTGAAATTCTCCCAATTTCTTGACAGTGCGCTGGAACTGGGCTGTGAATACATCGTCACCGGTCACTATGCCCAGATCAAGCAGGATGCCACCACCGGACGGTATCTGTTATATAAGGCAGCGGACAGCGCCAAGGATCAAAGCTATTTCCTCTATGCGCTGAATCAGCAGCAGCTTGCCCATGTCCGTTTCCCCCTCGGTAATCTTACCAAGGAACAGGTACGGATCATCGCACAGGAACAGGGCTTCATCAATGCCCGGAAGAAAGATTCTCAGGACATTTGCTTTGTTCCCGACGGGGATTACTACGCGTTTCTGCAGCGCTATTTGAAAAAGACATACCCTGCCGGAGATTTTCTGGATTTAAGCGGCAAAGTCGTAGGCAAGCATGTTGGTGCCGTGGGCTATACCTTAGGACAGCGCAAAGGCTTGGGCCTTGCCATGGGCGAGCCGGTCTACGTATGCGCCAAGGATATGGCAGCCAATACCGTCACCGTCGGCCCCAACGAAGCGCTGTATCACACCACCTTACTGGCCGACGATTGGTTCTTTTTTCCCTTTGAGACCCTGGCAAAGCCTATTCGTGTCAAAGCTAAAACCCGCTCCCGGATGATCGAGCAGCCGGCAACTGTGTATCCGGAGGAAAACGGTGTCTGCCGTGTGGTATTCGACGATCCTCAAAGAGCCATCACACCCGGACAGGCCGTTGTGCTTTACGACGGTGATCTGGTAGTTGGCGGCGGCACCATAACGGAAATACTATAACACGCAGCAAAGCCATCGGGAAAACCCGATGGCTTCATTTTGGTTGACCAAAGTTAACCCCCGGCTCTGCCGGGGGTAAAATAATAGCTTATAGCGAGGAGTGAAGTAGACAAGAAAAAAGCTCCCCATTATAGTAGAAGTGGTTTGCCGACCACACAACTACAATAATGAGGAGGTCTTGATCGTGAAAGAAAAAGACACAAATAGTTTAGACCATACATCGTGGAGATGTCAATACCATATCGTAGTTGCACCCAAATATCGAAGGATGGAAATATATGGAGAGATAAAGGTGGATATAGGAAAGATACTGAGACAGTTATGTCAGCAGAAGGGTGTGGAAATCATAGAAGCAGAATTATGCAGAGATCATATCCATATGCTCGTCAGCATCCCGCCGAAGTACAGTGTATCACAGATAATGGGATATCTCAAAGGTAAGAGTAGCCTAATGATATTCGACCGGCACGCAAATCTCAAATACAAATATGGAAACAGACATTTCTGGGCCAGAGGGTATTTTGTGGATACGGTCGGAAAGAATAAAAAGCAAATACAAGAATATATTCGGAACCAATTAGTATCGGATCAAATAGCCGACCAGATGAGCCTAAAAGAGTTCGTAGACCCGTTCACGGGTCGCGAGAACAAGAAGGCATAAAGAAAGCCCCTTAAGGGGTAGCCCGTAAATGAAATGCGGTCGGCAAACCATTCGGGGCCCTTTAGGGGCAATCGTCTGTAAAATGCCCTTATAGGGCTAAATCAAGCCCCCGGCTTAGCCGGGGGTTTTGACTACAGTAAATTCATAAAGATATGCTATCGTAATAATATCTTCAGCAGAAAGAGGCTTTGACAATGGTAG
>JAZURG010000160.1:0-2329 GCA_045606145.1 Faecousia sp. | reverse complement strand
CCTGCGAGAACAAACTGGACACCAGCAGCATTTGCGCAAGACAAATCATAGGGACTATCGCCTACATAGATTATGTTAGACAGGACAGCGCCGGAATTCTCAGCATATTTCAGCAGAGGTTCTGGCGAGGGTTTGTGTTCCGCTGTATCGTCGGCACAAATAACTGTTTCAAAATACTGTCCAACTCCAAAGGGAATAAATTCATTTTCAAACTCTGCTCTCGTTTTGGATGTAACGATCCCAAGTTTGCATCCCTTCTGTAGCAGTGCTTCAAGCGCTTCTTTTATACCTGGAAAGATGTGTACCGAAGAGCTGTACTTCGCCATATTTACATCCCAGCGGATAAGTGCGTCCGGAATATTGTCAATGTGCAAATATTTCAGTGCATCTTCCCCTGTAATTCCCAGCGCGAATGTTAGCTTTTGCAAGGGGTATTCCACTCCCGTAATTGAAAACAGCGTATCGCGGAGAGAATGGAGTACTGCATATTCCGTGTCGATCAGCGTACCGTCAACATCAAATACGATGTGCTTCATTTCCTCCCTCCTGTACACACTTATCCGTTTTGTTCACAGTCAAGAACATAATCACGGTTCCAATAAGTGACATCACAATACCCGCAATCAGAATCGCATCTACCCCTAGATTCAGAAGCTGCCCGCCAGCGAAATTACCTGCTGAACAGCCCAAGGCATAGGCAGCGGTACTAAATGCCTGCCCCTTGACCATATCGGTACTTCTTACCTTTGCATTGGCGTAGTACACCTGTGTGGGGTGCATAAAGCCATAAGATGTAATATGAAGCAGTTGCAACAGGTAGATGGTTGTAATATCTTTGGCCAGGTAAAGGCCGACCGCCCGTATGAGGAAAGAAACAGCAGCAATTTTTAGCAGGTTCGTATCTTTTATTCTAGCCCTAAGTTTGCTGAAAAAGAAAATCGTCGGTGACACTACCAAAGAGGCAATAAACAAGGCAATACCAACATGACTGCTATCACCACCCAAAGCGCCCATAATGGCAATTAGGTAGTTTTCCATAATAGTGAGGAACATTGCCAAAAAGGCTATACCCAGTAAAGAAGCACAGTACCAGCGGTAGCGGGAGAAAAACTCCAGGATTGTGCAACTATTATCTGCAATATTGGGGGAAACCGTGGTTTTGTCGATTTTCGGATATCCCAACAAGATCAGGACACACAACAGCTTGAAAAACACAAGAAGCAGAATCATCCAGGCATGACCGAATTGCGCTATCACAAATCCCAAAGCCAAGGAAGAAATGGCAGATGCTGCCGCACCAATACCACGGGCAGCTCCAAAGTTAATGGAGAAGCCACCCTGCGTATAGGAAATACACAGAGCATTCGTAAACGGGATCATAGCATCGGAACTCCATAGCGCAATCATATAGCTGATTCCGGCAATACCAACAGGAAGGTTGGGTATTAGCTGTATGCAGAAGCATACGGCACACAGTACGGACATACCGACTAGTATTTTCAAGATCGCAAACTTTTTCGCTCTGTCCGCAATACCAGCCAGCACCGGTTGTATCAGGCAGGACAGGAGACCGGCGATTGCAAGTAACGCACCAACGATTCCCGAAGGAAGTCCCCGGCCTAGCAAATAGGCTGTGGCGAAACTTGTCGCGCCTGTGGAGGCGGCCCAAAAAGCAAATTGTGTGATACTATATCGGAGAGTCAAGTTTTTCATCATTCACCCTCCGTTATTTGAAGCTGTTCTCGATCACACCGGGCAGGCAATCATAGATGGAACATCCCATAATTGCCTCGAAGTGCGCCTTGATATTCAATACCACTTTCCAGCGTTCAATGGTTGCCGGATGGGTGCCGTAACGGATGGCAACATCCACGAATCTCTTTTCCAACAGGCAGAAGCCGGTGGGCATGGCCAGGGCATCGCAAAGCTGAACCAGCTTATCATAATCATCGTAGACCGCATTTTTTACAAACTGTGCTATAAATGCCTTATCCTCATCCGGCATATCAAAGACACCGATAGATGTTTCAATATCCGGGATCATAAAGGCATGAGAGATGCAGATCTGCGCCGCTTTCTCCCACCCTCTATCCATGCAATAGCGATAGCCATCGATCAGATGCCGCTCTGAAGTGACACCGGCATATCTGCCAATGTCGTGAAGCAGACCGTAGATGTAGGCATCTTGTGCATCTAGATGGGGACATTGGCTGGCAATATTCTGACAAGCAAGCGCAACATACCGGGAGTGGTCTGCCCAAGGACCGGGATTGGCTGCATACGCTTGTTCCAATTCTTTTTCTGCAATCTTGCGGGTAAGCAGCATAGT
>JAZURG010000159.1:0-2793 GCA_045606145.1 Faecousia sp. | reverse complement strand
GAAACACGTAGAAGATAGTTTTTGCCAGACTTGCCTAAACGAAATCAACGATCTCAACAATGAGAACAAACCATTCTCAGAATTTGTTGTTATCAATTTTTCTGAAAAAACAATTCATCCACTGTTAGAAACACATTCATGGTTCTCCTCAGGAAACTATGGGGTCAGTTGTAATTTTGAGGATGATGGAAAGATTGATTTACTTATTCACCTATTACGAACTGGCTTCTAAAATGTGTCCCAAGTTGGGACACATTTAGTAATGCTGCTTTCTTTACACATCTCACCCCCGCAATAAAAATTGCCGACCACACCCAGAAGGATATGGTCGGCATTATTTTATTTACTGCATTTCAGCTTAT
Organism: Faecousia sp.; assembly: GCA_045606145.1. Classification (GTDB taxonomy): domain Bacteria; phylum Bacillota; class Clostridia; order Oscillospirales; family Oscillospiraceae; genus Faecousia. Next base: position 2,431 of record JAZURG010000159.1, on the reverse strand, counting down.
CAGCGCAGAATTTCCTTTGCGAAGCTTTCACCGGGAGTTTCATACTCCACACCAAGCAGTTCGGTTACGGTTGCTGCGATGTCAGCAAAGCTCTTACGGGTGCCCAAATCCACAGGCTTCACACCCTTGCCCAGCACCAGCAGCGGTACATACTCACGGGTGTGGTCGGTGGTAGCGGTGTAGGCAGGATCGCAGCCATGGTCAGCAGTAATCATGACCATATCATCCTCGCCCAGGTTCTTGACAAACTCACCCAGCCATGCGTCAAACTCAGACAATGCGTTAGCATAGCCGTCAATGTTACGGCGATGGCCGAACACCATGTCAAAGTCAACCAAGTTCACGAAGCACAGGCCATGGAAGTCCTTAGCTGCATAATTGGTAGCATGCTCCATGCCGTTTGCGTTGGACTTGTTGTAAACATACTCGGTATCACCGTAGCCAGCAAAGATATCATGAATCTTGCCAACTGCGATAGAGTCAAGACCTGCTGCCTTGATGGCATCCAACATAGTAGGCTTAGGAGGCTGCAGAGAGTAGTCATGACGGTTAGAGGTACGCTGGAATGCGCCCTTGCCGGTACCCAGGAAGGGACGAGCAATAACACGACCAACACCATGCTTACCCTTGAGCTGCTCGCGAGCAATATGGCAGTACTCATAGAGCTTCTCAAGAGGTACGATTTCCTCATGTGCAGCAATCTGGAATACAGAGTCAGCGGAAGTGTAGACGATCAGATCGCCGGTCTTCATATGCTCTTCGCCAAACTCGTCCAGGACAGCCGTGCCGCTCCAAGGTGCGTTAGCCAAAACACCACGACCAGTAGCTGCCTTAAAGGGAGCCAGCACTTCCTCAGGGAATCCCTCGGGGTAAGTGGGCAGGGGGTTCTCAGAAACGATACCTGCGATCTCCCAATGGCCAATGGTGGTATCCTTACCCATAGAGGCCTCGGAAAGACGAGCATAAGCACCAACAGGAGCTTCTGCCTTGGGCAGGCATTCAACACCATTGATGTTACCCAAACCTGCGGCGATCATATTGGGGATATTCAGCTTTTCGGAAGTAGCGCAAGCACCCAGAGTGTTAACACCTACATCACCAAAGGACTCGCTATCGGGCATAGCGCCAATACCAAAAGAGTCCAAAACAATCAGAAAAATACGTTTCAAGTCAAATCACCTCGTAATACAATTTACTTATTTTCCATGGCAACAGCAGTATCCAAGGCTACTTTCATCATAGTAGTAAAGGAATTCTGGCGCTCTTCTGCGGTTGTTTCCTCACCAGTCAGAATGTGGTCAGAAATCGTGCAAATGCACAGGGCACGCTTGCCATAACGAGCTGCATTCATGTAGAGCGCAGCAGATTCCATTTCAAGTGCCATAACACCCATTTTTTTCAGGCCGTAGACACTATCCAAGCCTTCAGGAACACCAATATGGTCACCATAGAAAACATCAGAGGAGCTGATATTGCCAACATGATATCTGGCACCATTTTCTTCAGCTGCTTTAACCGCCTCAGACAAAAGCTTGAAGTCTGCGATAGGTGCAAATGTACCGGGCAGATGGAACTGTGCGGCCCAGTTAGAGTCTGTGCAAGAACCCTGGCCAAGCACCAAATCATAGAGTTTAATATGCTCCTGAATAGATCCGGCAGAGCCAATTCGGATAATATTCTCAACACCGAATGTATTGAACAATTCGTGAGAATAAATACCGATGGCGGGCATACCCATACCCGTTGCCATAACAGAAACTTTTACTCCCTTGTAATAGCCGGTGTATCCATTTACACCACGGACATTATTCACCAAAACAGGATTTTCCAGAAAATTCTCTGCAATGAACTTAGAGCGCAGAGGATCGCCAGGCATCAAAACAGTTTTACCAAATCCGATCTCATCAAGAACATTAATATGGGGAGTTGAAGGAAATTTAGACATAATAATCACTCCTCTTCTAGTAAAGGTTTAATTATACGCGACCGTGCTTTACGATGTAAACAGGATAGGTGTCGCTGCCCTTCAGTTCCTTACCGGCAGTGACAACAACATCCTTGTCGGTGATGATGTATTCCAGCTTTGCATCAGCCTCAACAACGGTATCCTGCATCAGGATAAGTCGGATCGTAGCCATGTCGTTCTGTGTGCCAAGGAGTTGCTGCTTGCTGTTGTCTTCCTAAGACCGCTTGGCCTCCGACTTGGCAGTGACGGTGACTTCCTTATCGGTGATGATGTACTCCAGCTTTGCATCAGCCTCAACAACGGTATCCTGCATCAGGATGCAGTTGGAGACCTTTGCGCCCTTGGCGATCTTAACGCCGCGGAACAGCACGCAGTTCTCCACTTCGCCCTCGATGACACAGCCGTCAGCAGCCATAACGTTATTGACCTTTGCGCCTGCGATGTAGCGGGTGGGGTTGTCGTCAA
>JAZURG010000158.1:0-3220 GCA_045606145.1 Faecousia sp. | reverse complement strand
GGTACTGTTGTTATCTGTATTTTCCGGCTCGTCGGTGCCGGAAGTACCCTCACCGCCTTGATCCTCGGTCTGGGATGCGCCCGGGTTATCCTTGTTTGGATCTTCGGTACTGCCGAGGTCACAAGCTGCGAGGGAAAACAGCATGATTGCCGCCAGAAATATCGCCAATATCTTTTTCATTTTCATGGTGTTTTCCTCCTTGCTGCATACTTACTCTTGCCGTGTACCGCAGGCAGAGCAGAACTTCATACCCTCTGCGACTTCAGTTCCGCAGGAAGTGCAGAACCGTTTCTTCGGCTGTGCGGGAGCTGCCTCCGGAAGTCGTGTGCCGCAGTCGCAGCAGAACTTGCAGCCTTCCGCGTTGACCGTTCCGCAGTTGGGACAAGTCCGGGCAGCTTCTGCTGCTTCGCGCTCCGCCGCAGCCTGGGCTTCAGCCCGCTCCCTTGCAGCCTTTTCTTCCTTCAGCTGATTGACCTTCTGCTGGAGCTGTACCCGGTTTGCTGCCAGTGCGTCCAGCTGCACACCGGCTTCGGGATAAGCATCCTTGCCGCCCGCCTCATAAACCTGTCGGCCCAGCTGGGCAAAGGTGGCTGTTTCCTTTTTTTCAATTTCCTTGAGCTCGTTCTGGGCGTTAAAGATCTTTACATCGGGGTCATCCTGGGGTGCCAAAGAGGCAAGCCCCTTTACCAGGCCGTCTAAAATTCCTGCCATAGCCGTATCCTCCTTTACATCTTCGCGCCGCACTCACCGCAGAAACCGGCACCGGCAGCGTTCTTTGCACCGCACTGACCGCAGAACTTAACTTCCCCCGGAGGAGGTGCCTGGGTCTGTACCGGGGCAGCAGGCTGTGCTTCATACACAGGTGCCGCACCTGCGGCTGCGTAGGCGGGCTGAGGAGACTCTGCCTTGCCTTTGTTCCACAGCTCCTTGAACTTGCCGGAGATGCCGCACAACTTCTGATACAGATCGAAGGTGATCTGGGTGGTGGGTGCCACTTCCATGTAACCTGCCATAGTCTGGCAAAGGATGAAGCTGTCCAGGAACGCGAATTTCACGACCCAGGCAATGAGACATGCCAGCAGGAATGCCAGGAAACCACTCCAGTTGAGAACCTTGAACAGCAGTCCTACGGGAATGAACACTACCAGTACGACCACGACCACGCCAATGATAACCTTCAGCATGGTCTTGGCTGCGTTTTTCAGCAGGTGCTTGATGTTCTGCGCGTAGATCACAACACCGTCGCAGGCACTCTGGAATGCACCCTGCTCCGCTTTGTAGAAGGTATAGCCCAGGCAGCACTCGTCAATATAACCCAAAGACAGTTCCACAAAGAAGTTGGCGGCTTTGGTCACATGCTCCATACCGGGGATAAAGCTCATGGCGTTGCCAAGCTTTTCAATGCCCCGCTGGATCTGCTTGACTGCACCGGATACCAGCTTGTCCACCGCAAAGTAGATGTTGGCAGTAGCGAAACGCTGCTTTACCTTGTCCATACCGTACTTGACCTGATTTGCGGGCACTTTTCCGGTAGTGGTGGCTTCGGCTATGACCGCAATATGTCCGGCCTTTACCAGATAGCCAAAGTAATGCATGATTGCAAAACGAATGACACCGGTGGCACCGATCCAGATGAAGATACAGATCACCATGCCGTTTTCGCCAAACAGCCAGCCCAGACCCATAAGGATTGCCAGCAGAATGGCAGAGATCAGGACGGTTGCGCCGCCCAGCAGCAGCTTTGCCCAACAGAAGGGCATCGTTTTACGGAATACTTGACCAGCTTTCATAATACACACTCCTTAATTTATATTCATTGTTTGTTCTGACTGTTTTGTACCGCACTGTGGGCAGTAGCCGTAGCTTCGTGTCAGCACCGTGCCGCAGTTTTGGCAACTCCGGTGCATAGACCGGTACTGCTCATAGACCGTTTCCTCCGGCAGCTTGCTGCCACAGGAATTGCAGTAGGCTTGTTTTGCGGAAGCGACCTTGCCGCAGTGATTGCAGATCCTCGCTTTCTTCATGGAGGGGATTCCGAAACCAAAATGCTCCATACTTTCCTGCCGGATCCTTTCCGGATCTTTCATGCCCACACCTCCTTATACCGAAGGCGCTGACCGCATTTCCTGCAATAGGTGTCTTTAGCAGGGAGCTTCTCACCGCAGGTTACGCAGAAGTTCGGTTTATTCTCCCACGGGGCGCAGCTGACACATTGGAACACATCCGGGTTATACATCAGATCGCACACCAATTTGCCGCATTTTTTGCATCGGTGGAACAGGTTCTCTCCACTGCGTTTCCAAATTAGCAGAAGTGTTTCTTCCGGAGCATCGGTGCTTATGGGTTCTGAGGTAAATACAGCGGCACCGGACAACTCACAGAAGAAACGGAAAATTACTTTGTTCTCTTCCTTTACGATCTGATATCTGGGCAGTTCGGAAATTTGATGTCTCAATTGCGTCCCTCCTTTCGAAAAAGTGTTGACTGAAACAACACACCGTGATAAGATTTTATTGGAAGCAAATGCAGGATGACTGCTGCTTACACTTCAGATTTTACGGATTTTCCCGGTTTTGTCCCCACCCGAAACCCTCAAAAAGGTGGGATGGGATAAAAAATATGCAAAAATTTTTGAATTTGGGAAGATTCAGCAAGGAGGTTTCCATGAAAAAGGTCATTTCGCTTATCCTGACACTGGTATTGACGGTCTGCATTTTCTCCGGTTGTTCCGATACCGGACTGGACCCGAAGAACCCCATTAAGCTGACCATGTGGCACAATTACGGCGGCGATATGCAGCAGACCATGGACCTGCTGATCGATGAATTTAACAGCACTGTGGGCAAAGAGAAAGGCATCGTAATCGATGTAACTGCCATTTCCTCCAGCTCCGAGCTGAACAAAAGCCTGACTATGATCGTCAACGGCGATCCCGGTGCCCCTGCCATGCCGGATATATTCACCGGCTATCCCAAGGTTGCTATCCAGTTCCAGCAGAAGGGTATGCTTGCCAATTTTGACAACTACTTTACTGATAAAGAATTGGCGGAGTATGTGGATGCCTTTGTGGAAGAGGGGCGGATCGCCGACGGCGGTCTGTATGTGTTTCCCATCGCCAAGTCCACCGAGGTTCTGTATGTAAATCAGACCTTGTTCGATAAGTTCGCGGCTGCCACCGGCGCAAAGCAGGAGGATCTTGCCACCTTTGAGGGGATCGCAA
>JAZURG010000157.1:0-4435 GCA_045606145.1 Faecousia sp. | reverse complement strand
CTCAGCAGGAACGTATCCTTGGCAGTCTGATGGAACGCAAAATCAGCAAAGGAACCGTGATCCATAACGGAAGTATGGATTGCACCGGACTTCTGCTGGTAAAATCAGGCCAGCTTCGGGCCTATATCCTCTCCGACGAGGGACGCGAGATCACCATCTACCGCCTGTTTGACCGGGATATGTGTTTGTTTTCCGCCTCCTGCATCATGCGCTCCATTCAGTTCGAAGTGACCATTGAAACGGAAAAAGATAAGTCGGAGGCCAAGCGGTCTTAGGAAGACAACAGCAAGCCGGTACAATCCATGCTGCCGTTGTGGATCACGGTTCCTTTGCTGATTTTGCGTTCCATCAGACTGCCAAGGATACGTTCCTGCTGAGCCGGGGTCAATTTATTCCATATCGGGAAATAGCTCTGAAAGTCCATATTTCAGCCCCCTTTCTGACCATAAGTATATGGAATCGCGAACGGTCTGTCAACTGACTCGTTGACAGGCTGTATCAAACATCGTACAATGGAACTGCAAATAATGAACAGGAGGTTTTCCATCATGAAGGCAAAATTCTATATCTGCCGTCACTGCGGCAACCTGATCGGTATGGTCAATGACTCCGGTGTCCCCGTCGTCTGCTGTGGTCAGAAGATGGAGGCTCTGGTCCCCAACACGGTGGAGGCCAGCGGTGAGAAGCATCTGCCTGTCATTACCGTTGAGGATGGTGCCGTCAACGTCAATGTTGGCAGCGTGGATCATCCTATGGTTCCTGAGCATTACATCGAGTGGGTCTATGCCCAGACCGAGAATGGTGGTCAGCGCAAGGCCCTGAAGCCCGGCGATGATCCTAATGTTTCCTTCTGCCTTGGAGATGATAAGGCTGTCGCCGTGTACGCATACTGTAATCTCCACGGCTTGTGGATGACTGAAGTGTAAATGCACATATGTCGCCTGCCGGTCAATGCTGGCAGGCGATTTCTTTTAGGGAGGGGTATCATGAACCGCGAAGACGCCAGCTTTACATTCCTTCACCGTATTGAGGAGGTGGAACTGAATATTGAGGATGGCCGGTGGCAGTCTGCCCTGGCTCTGGCATTGACCTTGCCTGATATTTGCGGAGGCATTGCTTTTCCTGAAATCGTAAAGCGCTATCGGGATGGGCGAGTCATACTGGACAGGCAGAAAAAACCGACCCGTGATGTTGGCGGGCAGTTTGTCCGTTGGTTCGATGAGTTCGCGGCACCGTTTTTCAAGGCATCGGCCAGTGCCCCCTCTCCCTATATCTGCGGCGAACGATGCTGGCAGCTTCGATGCGAATATCTGCATCAGAACAAAGGTTTTTTGAATGATGAGGACGATCATGATTCCGTTCGTTTCCACCTGGGCATCAACTGCGGAACATCTGTCTGCCAGTTGGAGCAAAGTTCCGCGACAAACGGCGTCATGGATATCCGCATCGACATTGAACAATTCTGTCTGCGTATGTGTCAAGCGGCCAGAAACTATTATGATTCCACCCATCAGGAGAAAGATTTTAGTCTTTATAACACTCCGGTACTGGATTTTATCCAGTTCACACAAGGGCAACGGGAACATCAAAGAATCGTCATCATGTGTGAGGACAGTGCTTACGCCAGTGGTCTGAAGGCAACGCTTGACAGCCTGTCTGAAAATGTTTTGGTATTTCATACTTCCGCATCAGCCAGAAGCACACTGGGAAAGAAAAAGCCTGCCCTATGGGTCGTGACGGAGGACATTACCAGACAGCCGGATCAGCCATGGCGGGCAGACAAAACAACGCCCGTAGTCTTGCTGACCCACCACAAAACAGCGGATATCCCGATTCAAAAAGTCGATGGAAAGCTGACTGTTCTGACCATGCCGGTGTTGCCGAAACTGCTTCGCGATGCCGTTTTATCACATATTCGATGAAGGAGGGTAAAACATGGTGATTATCCTCGCAGCAATTATTCTGCTTTTGCTTGCCGTTCTTCTGATGCAACGCAAAAAGGAAGCAAATATGCGGATTCAGATAAACAGACTGAACGAACAACTTGAAATGCTCAAGACAGCTTCCTCCGAAAAACCGAAAGACCGAGAGGTTGTTATTCAATCGGCAAACACAATCTACCTATATGCCGCCCTTTCGGAAGAAGAAGCGCAAAGCCGATTTCTGAAAGAAAAGTTGGCCGGTATCCGTCAGGCCAGTGAAGCGATCATCCGAACAATTCAAACATGAACCTTGTGCGGTGCGGCAGAAATGCCGTACCGCTTTTTATTAGGTGATGTCATCACGGAAGCAACCGGCGATATCGGATATACTAACACCAACATAAAGAAAAGGAGCTATGTTTGATGGCTATTTTGAATATGAATGCGCATGCCTACCGAAAGTATATCAGCGAGTCTGCCAAGCCTGTCTTGATGGAGTTTTCGGCTCCATGGTGCGGCTACTGCCGCCGCCTCGAACCGGCACTGGAGCTGACAGCGCAGCAGTACGAGGGCGAGATCATCTTCGGACAGATCAACATTGACGATGAACCGGCGCTGGCGGAGGCGGAGCAGATCGAACTGGTGCCTACCCTGCTTCTGTACCAGAGCGGTCAACTTCTCGGCTCCATCGTTGCCCCGGAGTCCAGAGCACAGTTGGAAGCGTTCATTGAGGAATCTCTTGGACGGCACAACAGGGGGCAAGCCGAAGAAAAGCACATCTACGATATGCTCGTCATTGGCGGCGGCCCCGGCGGATACACGGCGGCGCTCTACGCCGCCAGAGCCGGACTGGATACCATTGTTCTGGAGAAACTGTCGGCAGGCGGCCAGATGGCGCTCACGGAACAGATCGACAATTACCCCGGCTTTGAAAATGGCATCGACGGATTCTCGCTGGGCGAGAAGATGCGTAAGGGTACGGAGCGCTTTGGCGTAGAGACCCGCCTGGTCGAGGTGCTGTCCCTTGATCTCTCCGGTGAGATCAAGAAGGCGGAAACCAGTGAGGGGCCTGTGTATGGCCGGACGGTGGTGCTGTCCACCGGAGCCAACCCCAGAGAGCTTGGAGTAACCGGTGAAAAGGAACTGATCGGTAAGGGTGTGGCCTATTGTGCAGCCTGTGACGGGATGTTCTACAGGGATAAGACCGTGGTGCTGGTGGGCGGCGGAAACAGCGCAGCGGCTGAGGCGCTGATCCTCGCCCGAGTCTGCAAAAAGGTAATTCTGGTTCACCGCAGGGACACTCTGCGGGCTACCAAGATCTATCACGAACCTTTGATAAAAACAGAGAATGTGGAGTTTCGCTGGAACAGCGCGGTGGTAGAACTGCTGCATGACGATAAAGTGACAGGTGTTCGCCTTTGGGATGTACAAACCGGAGCTGAGAGCGAGATCGCCTGCGACGGCGTATTTGTGAGCATAGGTCGAAAGCCTGCCACCCTGCTTGTCGCGGGGCAGCTGGAACTGGATGAAAGCGGCTATGTGATCGCCGATGAAACCACCGAGACCAACATCCCCGGTGTCTACGCTGTGGGCGATGTGCGGACAAAGTTGGTTCGTCAGGTAGTAACGGCGGTGGCTGATGGCGCGGCATCTGTACACATGGCGGAGGAATATTTGGCTGGAGGTGCCACATGAAAGAGAAAACGAAACGATGGTTGAGACCTGTTCTGTTTACTGTGGGCGGCGCGCTTGCGGGATTTGGCTATTACTACTTTATCGGGTGCACCACAGGAAGCTGCCCCATCACAGCCAATCCCATAAGCTCTATGATTTACATGGGCGTGCTCGGCTGGCTGCTGTCCGGTGTGTTTGGGAAGGGGTGTGAAGGTGGATGCAGTATGTAATATCATTCCTTGAAGGGATCATCACCTTCATTTCTCCCTGTCTTCTGCCCATGCTCCCCATCTACATCTCCTACTTTGCCGGAGGTGGTGAGCGATCCACCGGCAAAACCCTGAAGGGTGCATTGGGCTTTGTCACAGGCTTTACAATCGTGTTTGTAATCCTTGGTGCTTTGGCTGGTACGGTCGGCAGCTTCCTTCGGGAATATCAGACGGCAGTCAACATCGTTTCCGGTTTGATCGTGATCGTCTTCGGTTTGAATTTTCTGGGTGTGTTCAACCTGAATCTGTTCAAAGGGAGTCACCGTGCTGTGAACACCAACAACATGGGTTTCTTTTCGGCACTTCTGTTCGGTGTGGTCTTCTCCATTGGGTGGACACCCTGCGTTGGAGCGTTTCTGGGTTCTGCACTGATGCTTGCATCCCAGCAGGCGCATGCGCTGGAAGGAATGCTGATGCTGTTGGCCTACTCTCTGGGTTTGGGTATTCCCTTTATCCTGAGTGCTGTGCTCATCGATTATCTGAAATCCGCATTCAATTGGATCAAGCGCCACTATGACATCATCAACAAAATCAGCGGTGGCCTGCTGATTCTCATCGGCGTCCTGATGG
>JAZURG010000156.1:0-4912 GCA_045606145.1 Faecousia sp. | reverse complement strand
TTTGAATAGAAGATTTTTGCTCACAGGAACATTCAGAGGACGCAGAAATACTGGATGTATTTCAAGGACGATGGATTTTCTGTGGGGAAAAAGATTCATTCAAAACCGTACAAATCCCTATGTGTGGTCGCCCAATGACCTATTCTGTTACAAGGCGATATTCAATACTGATGATGGAACCATCCTGAAGAATAAGGATCAACTGGGTATCGGCACTTTCATAGATGTAAGCAGTGTCCTCATTGGTATAATCACTGCCGTAAAGATCCACAGCCTTATCCAGCGTGTCACCCAAAGCAAGACCTTCCGGGGTAGTCAGATTGGGATCAATCAGGAAAATGGAATAAATATATTCGCTCTTTCCGTCGTTGAAGGCGGTGACTTCAAAGGTCTCATAGTTATATACATTGTCGGTGCCTTCCAGAGCGCAACTGGGTACTTCGTAAGTAGAGGCAGCTTCCGGCAGCTTGGATGCGTCAAAGGCATCGCCGGGGATCAGCTTTACATTATTCAATGTAAAGGCGAAGGGCTCTCCTGTGACGGCTTCACCGGTGGTTTCCTTGGGGTCATTATTCTGGTTTTCATTGGTATTGGTCTGCTCACCCATGGTGATCTGGGGAACATCATTGGGCTGCTCCGGGCCGCAGGCGGTGAAGCACAGCAGCATCATAAGAGCTAATAACAGCGCGGTCATTCTTTTCATAGTTTTACTCACTTTCCTTTTTTGCTTCTTGGTCATAGAGACTAAGCTTTTCTGTGTAGACAGCAGCGATCTCAGCATCGTCGCGGTGGTCGGGCATTTGATGCTCCCGGGCAAGGATATCCGCAAAGTAACCGGAGAGCTTGGTGGCACCAGTCAGATTCAAATGTAATCCGGCGTCGTAGGTATCCTGAGAGAAGTCTAAACCGATCTCATCGATACATTCCGTCAAATTATAAAAACGCAGACCGTGTTTTGCGGCATATTCGACGATCTGTGCGTTGTACTCGTCATACCAGTAAGGATACAGGCTGGGCGCTTTGATCAAAACCAGCTCGGTGCCGTTTTCCTCGCACAGCAGGCGCATCTTATCTAAATACTCCCAGCAGATATCCCCAAAGGTATAGTTGGCTAAGGGCCGCTTGGTGGGAAGCGTTCCCACAGGCTTGACGGAAGTATGCATTTGATAACCCTGCCAGGTATTGTCCTTGGTTTTGAACAGGTATTGGATATCCTCAGCGGTCAGCTTGTCGAACCGGGAGTGATACCGCAGGATGGGGAAAACATAGGATAAGAAATCTTCCTCCTCCGTCATGGAAGCTTGGATGATGCCAATCTTATCGGCAGACCAACGCATATTGTCAATGGTCAGCCGGTTGTAAGCTTCGCTGACCGGCTCACTGTAGCGCATGGCATTGACGTTGTATACTACCACTTTTGGGGTTTCATAGCGGAAGGTTTCTTTTAAAATGTAATAGGACTGCCAGATCAACTGCTGAGAGGTTCCCCGGACATAGGATGTGATTCCCTGCTGCCGGAACATCTCCAAGGGAGAAAAATTGGCATAGACCTCACAATCGCCTATAAACAGTACATCGTGGTCCCCTGCTTCCCGGTAGTACTGGGAAATGAAGCTGCCTTCTTCCAAATCGGTCATGTATTTGGGCTGCAGCAGCATGGTCACAAGCGTCAGGTCAATGCAAAATGCCAGCAACACAGCAAGGATGCCCAGCAGATTTTTGAGAGTTTTTTTCTTCATAGCGTCCTCCTAAAATCTGCTGTAGATAAACTCGGTGGCATTAAAGCCGATGCCGTACATACCGAACACCAGCACCAAAAGCGCCATAATGCAAATAATGCAGGTTTTTAGCGGTGGGAAGAAACTGCCAAACTGCTTACTGACTGCATCGCGTTTCCAATCAAACAGCCAAAGGAGCGCAACGGCCACCGCGAAGACCACCCAATCACCCACGGTCAGTCCCATAGTGCCTACGGCAGAGAAGAACGCGCCGTAATTGAAGGTGGTGAATACGCTGCCGACCATTTTCAGCGCAAGCAAGGTTTCCGGCCATACGAAGAAGGACCAGAGCAGCGTAACCAGCAGGAAGGTAACGGCTTGGTTCACAAGCTTCCACTTGGTTTTCAGTTTTTCACCAAAGGAAACAAAGATACCGTTGATCAGACCCCACAGCAGATAATGGATGCCGTGCCACAGGCCGGATACCAAAAAGGTAATGATGGAGTTGATAAACTTGCGGACTTTGCCCTTCCGGTTACCGCCCAGAGGGATATAGATGTATTCTCTCAGCCAGCCGCCCAGAGTTATATGCCAGCGGCGCCAGAATTCCTGGAAGGATTGGGAGAAATAGGGGGCGTTGAAGTTTTCACTGAGCCGCAGACCCAGCATCCGGGAAACGCCCAGAACCATATCAATACCGCCGGAGAAATCGGTGTAAAGCTGAATGGAATAAAGGACCATGGCGGCCAGAGCAAAGGCACCCCGATAGACTTCCGGATCAGCGGTGATGGCGGAAATGATCACACCGGCTCTTGCGGCGATCACATATTTCTTAAAAAGACCTAAAACTACTCTTGCCGCGCCGTCACCGATGCCGTCCCACGTGATCTTGCGCTCAGCCAAAGTGTTGCGCATATTGGGGTAAGGTTCGATGGGGCCGATAAAGATGTGGGGAAGATAGGTGATGTGCAGGGCATAACGGAAGAAATTCCGCTCCGGCGCGTATTTTCCCCGGTAGATATCGGCATTGTAGGCGATGATCTGCAGGGTGAAATAGGAAATGCCCAGAGGGGCAACAAACTCCCATCCCGTCAAAGGCTGTGCCTTGACGGCCAAAAGCGCCAGGGCATTCAGCACGACGCTGATCCACAGCACCCATTTATGCTTGGGGATTAGAAGTCCCGCACAGTAGGAAAGGGCAGTGGCGCCCAGCAGATATGCAAGACCGGGCAGGCCGTAGCCGGCATAGACCGCCAGACCAAAGACAAAAATCAATACATTTACAATCATAAATATTTACTCACATTTTGGCCACTGATCCCGGTCCCAATCTCTGCCGCTGAGGGTGGATTTTCTCTGGGCGTCGGTCATCAGGCTGTAGATGCTATGTACAGAGGAGGGGGTAGGATCAATGTGCCGCCAGGTGCCGCCGATGTTAATCAGCAGCCAGTAGTGTGTTTTGCAGGAAGTCCAGATCAACTGTGTACTGTAGCCGTAGTGCTTGAGAAGCACATCCAGACACATGGCATGTACGTAGCAGTTGCCGTGTTTGTTCTTAAAACCAAACCAGACAGGATCGCTGCCGCCCCAATCATGGCTGTAGCCAATGTTGTTACGGACATAGTCACGAAGGGCTTCCGGGTCAGAGCTAAGCTTCGGTGCCAGCTCGGCGACCAGAGCCGCGGTATCGGCTGCATCGTGGAGAACTTCCACCTTGCGGCGGGCCACGGCCTTGTTATTGGATTTGTCGGTGGCATAATAGGTCACATAATAAGTGCCGGATTTGCTGGTGTCCACAGCGGACGCATCATAACGTACCGCGCATTTGCCGTCTATGGCATCTGTAGCGGAAACACCGATCAGGTAATCGGGTTTGTCGTTTTTATTGACTTTCAGTGTGGTCAAGCCTTTGATAACCGGGGGATTTACATCGGTAGAAACAATAAATTCTGCCTGTGCGGTAGAGATATTACCAAGCGTATCTTCTGCTTCGAAGACGACGGTTTGGACACCCTTGGTCTCAAAATCCAATTCTGTGAGCATCCGCACTTCTTTGACACCGGAAGGATCGGACACATTGACGATAAAGTCTTCTTTCGTTGCGGTTTTACCGGTAAAGACGGAGACCGTCTGCAATTCCAGCACAGGACCCTGTGTATCCGCAATTGTTACGGTGCAGGAGCGGGTGGCGTTGCCGGAAGTGCTTTTGACAGTATAAGTACCGATGCCGACTCCGTTCAGGGCATCTATTACCATTGGATCGATCAGTGTTCCGTCGGTGTCCTGAACCAAGAGCAGATCTTCCTTCGTAATAGCAGTGCCGTATTCCAGTTGGTAGCTTTCTTTTAACCACTGGTAAGAAAGGCTGCAGCGGCTCTCCGTGACATTACCAAAGTCATCTGCAACTATGACGGTGAAGCTGCGGTCACTGAAGTCTTCTATCTTTACAGGCGCGGCAAAGGAAACGTGCGTACCGGAAAGATCGGAGCAGCTTTCGACAAAATCCTCTGCTGCGGGAATATAACCGGGCTGTTCTGTTCTTTCGGTGATAAAGACAACCTCGGGCGCGGTGGTGTCCACTACCGTCAGCGTGACGGTCTGTTCCTGGCTGCCGTGGCGCAGGGTCAGTTTGTGAACGCCGGGCTTGCCAATATCCAGTGTGCTGACATCACTGACGAAACGGCACTTACCTAAAGAGGCATACTCAGTAGCAAACTGATCGATACCCAAAGACGCGGTACCCAATTCAATAGTCACATTTTGGAACTTTGGCTGCTGGTAGAGCCAATACTGATAGCCGCCAAAAGCACCGCCAAGAAGCAATGCAGCAGCGAGAACAGCAACGCACAGTTTTCCTATCTTTGATTTGATAAACGTTTTCATAATAGCAAGACCCCACAAAAGCGTAAAAAATCCTGTATAAACATTACCACGAAATCCGGCGAAAAGCAATGAAAAAAATAGAAAGATTGCGCAATATTGGAATAAAAAAGGAAGCACCGTATTGGGCGGACTCACATAGGGATTTGTACGGTTTTGAATGAATCTTTTTTCCCACAGAAAATCCATCGTCCTTGAAATACATCCAGTATTTCTGCGTCCTCTGAATGTTCCTGTGAGCAAAAATCTTCTATTCAAAACTGCGCAGCACTCCAAAACGAGAGGTTTTTCGGCAAGACAAGATAAAAAGCCAT
>JAZURG010000155.1:0-4424 GCA_045606145.1 Faecousia sp. | reverse complement strand
ACAACCGCCGGAACTGGAGCGTACACAAATACATCATCGTACTCTCCGCCTGCCAGTTCGATCAGTTCATCCTTGGATGTAGAATTGCTAAATACCAGTTTAATACTGTCCTGCTCTGCTTGTTCAGGAGAGAAAATCTCCTTTGCCCGGGCAAGGCGAGCTTCATCCAAATCGGTAACCACCACAACGGAAGGCTTCACTGCGCCATGGAGGGCAAGGTCGATGGCAACAAGGCCCATCGGTCCGCAGCCTGCCAAAATAGCCACTTTTCCGCCGGGTTTGATGTTTGTATAAGGAACACCATCGGCATCCAAATGCATACTCCCCTTATATCCCCGAATCACGCAGGAGGCAGGCTCAATAAGAGAACCTTTGAAAAAGCAATCGCTTTCCAGCTTCATTAAATAGCCGTTTTCAATAATATGGTCATAGACGATGGAATAAGTAGAAACGCCGCCAATCTCGCCGAAGGAATACCCTACTGTCTGCATTCCACCAAGATAGGACAGTACAGGAGGCATCGCTACCTTATCTCCCACACGGAATTTAACTTTCCATTTATCCGTTACTTCCACGATTTCTGCACAAAATTCATGGCCAATGATAATGGGGTTTTCCGCAACATTGTTGGGAACGCGCAGATGCTTTGCACCTTGCTTTGCAGTTTTATAGGTGGACATACATACGCTATCGGAAATGATCTTGATAAGAATTTCACCGTTTTTCAGTTCCGGCAATTCAAATTCTTCCAACCGCAAATCGTTTTCTCCGTAAAGACGGACTGCTTTTGTCTTCATGGTATCCTCTCCTTACAGTTTTCCTGCACTGCCAAAGGTGCGCAGCTTGTTTCGGACCACGTCCTTCATCATGGAACGGGCATCTGCAAATACCAGGAAAGGCCAGGTGGCAGGGTTTTCCATAGCATTGAGCTTATTCTTTAAGCCCCTGTTCATAGCGGCAACCACGTCGGAATAGATGTTGATCTTGGTAATGCCGTGATGGATGGCATTTTGCATCTGATCGTCAGGTGTGCCGCTACCGCCATGCAGCACCAAGGGTCTTTCGCAAACCGCAGTGATCTCATCCAGTCGGTCGATCCGCAGCTCCGGTGTCTTCTGATACACGCCGTGGGCGGTGCCGATCGCAACCGCAAGGGCATCCACATCGGTGATCTCCACAAATTTTGCAACCTCCTCCGGGACGGTCAAGCTCTCGCCGGGATCGGTGTCCGTGCCGGTTTCGCTGATTGACCCCACGCTGCCATTACCCACATGGCCAAGCTCCGCTTCCACCGTAACGCCATGGGCGTGGGCGTATTTTACCACCTCTGCGGTGTTTTTTGCGTTGTTATCGAAATCCAGAACAGAACCATCGTACATCACCGAGCTGAATCCGGCATCAACAGCTCTCTTGATGAGAGAAAAATCCGTTGCGTGATCCAGGTGCAAACAGACCGGAATGTTAAAATAGTCCGAGGCGGATCGCACCATGGAAGCCAGCAGGTTCATATCTCTGCCCTGCAAGTCCACGCCCAGTGCCATCAGCAGCGCCGGAGACCGCTCCTCCTCACAGGTTTCCAAAACAGCTTTCATCATATCGTAATTGCTGATATCAAACGCAGGAAGGGCATAATGATTTTTGCGGGCGTCTTCCAGTATTTCTTTCATTGAAACCAACATAAACTTGCACTCCTTTTCATTTTGTAAGCTCATCATAGCATCGACATTAACATTTGTCAAATACAAATGTTTAGTAATTGACAGAAAGAAAATTTAATTGTAGAATAAAGTTATCCACACTTAGGAGCAGGCCTATGAAGACAGAAAAGATACTGATGTCCGAAGTTGCTACCCTTTACTACAAAAAGAATATGACCCAGCAGGAAATCGCGGAAACCTTGCATCTTTCCCGGCAAACAGTTTCCAAGCTTTTAAGCGATGCTGTAGAGGAAAAAATCGTGGAAATCATCATACACGATCCCGAAAAGGACTGCAAAGAGCTGGAAGAACGGATTTGTGCAACCTTTGGCATTCGGAAATGCGTTGTATGCAGCGTCAGCGGCAGAAATGAGTCGGTGCATCGGCTTATGACGGTTCAGGCAGCCGTCGACTATATTTTGCCGATCATAAAAGCGGGCAACCAGAAGATTGCCCTGTCCTGGGGACGAACGATACAAGAATTGATTCAAAACCTTCCCAATCTCTCTACAACAGGAAACACCGTGTTCCCGTTGTTTGGGGCTACCGACAATGAAAATTCCTACTTCTCCTCCAATGAACTGGCGCGGAAGATGGCGGACAAGTTGGACGCGACACCCAAATGCGCCTGGTTTCCCTACATGGCAGACAGCAATGAAGATTCTGTGTTGCTGAAGCAGCTTGACTATTACAAGAGAATGCAGGATATGTGGAATACCGCCGATCTTGCCATTCTGGGAATCGGAAACACAGAAATTCTGGATATCTTCGGCAAAACATTTGGATACAGCGATATCCATGCCCAAGCTATCGGCGACATAGCCACACACTTTTTTAATCAAAACGGAACGTTCGTCAATCTGTACCGCAATACCCTCTGTGCCAGCGTGGAGAACATCAAAAACGCCAAGGAATCCATTGCCATTGCCTGCGGAAAAGAAAAAGCAGAAGCGATTGCCGGAGCACTGCGAACAAAAATGATCGACACACTGATCACCGACGAATGCACGGCAAGAGAGATTTTAAGATACTGCTAAAACCCCAGCATAAATGCAAACTGAATTTGCACGCAGCAAGCAAAAGCCTCCGGACAACCGGAGGCTTTCGCTATGTAGAAAGAAAAACCGACGGTCCGGCAAATATCAGAATTTGTCGAAAGTGAGAGAAAATATAAAAGCGACCGGTTTCGACATTTCATCTATGTCAAGTTAAGGACAGCGGTTGAGGTGTGCCAAAACCTGCCTTTTGCCTGCAAAAACGCATAAAATCTGCAGAAACACACAAAATTCGTTTGTCCCCTACTTGACACAGAAGTGTCGGGTAGCCCAATTTTGCAGGATGGCCGTATTGTGGGAGCAGTAACACATGTCCTAGTGAATGACCCAACCACCGGCTACGGCATCTTCATTGAAAACATGTTAGACGCTGCTGCGTAGGGGACGGGTTTCCCGTCCCGTTTGCGGGAGGCGAAACGCCTCCCCTACGGATTCTAACGAACAGCACCGTAGGGCGAACTGTGTTCGCCCGGTTTTTGTTGCCAATTTTGCCACCCTGTGATATGATAAAACAAAGAGGTGACATGGAATGAAGCTGGAACGAATCAAGTGCAAACCGTTGGAGCGCGCAAAAGATCTTTTCGTTTCCCAATCCTATATCATCGGCTGCACCGGGCAAAAAGCTGCAATTATGGACAGGCAGCTGAACCTGATCCATACAGTAGAGGGATTGGAGTATGTATATTCCGCAGAAGTATCCCCGGATGAAACAAAACTTCTGCTGATTTCCAATGGCAACAAGTTTTATGTTGTGGATATGCATACATTTGAAAAGACACGAATTACCGTCAAAGCACCCTACAATCGCAATCTGGAAGGACAAGGCTGCTGGTCTTTTGACGGGGAATCTATATGGATCCCTGTACAGCACAATACCGGCTATGTCAACAGCACCTTGCGCCGCTACTGCGTACATGACTTTAATAAATACGATGATTATTTGGCAGGTAAATACTATTTAAACGGTATTTCCAGAATTGATTCGAACAAAACATATTTTCTGACCGGTTACAACCGCCAGGAAGACAGCAGGACTTACTTCATTTATTTTGATGGCACTGTATTTCGGGAAGTTCCGCTGGATCCTTCTGTTGATATCGTTGTGCTCAATTCCACAGTAGATATGGAGAAAGGTATTGTAACCATCGCATCCATTACCGGCTGTCATCAATTCACATTAGAAGGTAAAGCTGTCAATACGATTTCTCATCCCAGCCCAAAAGAAAGAACGTTCCATTTTTCTGACACTTTTATGCATTTGTTTGATGGCGATGCGGAAACGCAAAAACACCTAAAAGAAGTATCCGCATCCTTCGGGTTGGAGGACATTTCCGCGCCGGATAATGTTACGAAATGCGGATCATCCTCCTGTGGCAAGTATACTTACTTGGCATCTGAAAGTGGTTTTTATCTGATCGATGCAAGCGCCGGAGATATCCTTGCGTCTGTACCAGAAAATTATGGTGTGCAGAATTTCGAAGAGCTTGCTCCGGGAGTGATCGCAATTGCCACATGGTCAAGCGTAAAACTGTATAGATTTTGCGACTAATCACGTTTTCTATGAAAGCCTCCGGAATTCCCGGAGGCTTTTGCTATGCAGTTCCCTCACTCACGTCCTCGTTTACGATCCTACCACCGGTTATGGCATTTTTATCGAAAATATGTTAGACGC
>JAZURG010000154.1:0-3262 GCA_045606145.1 Faecousia sp. | reverse complement strand
CAGGGTGTTGAGGACTTCCACGGCGAAATGGACTTCAAGGTTGCCGGTACTACCGAGGGTATCACCGCCATCCAGATGGACCTGAAGAACAAGGGTCTGACCATGGAGATCATTGCCGACGCTCTGGAGCGCTGCCGCAAGGCCCGTCTGGTGATCCTGGACGAAGTGATGCTGCCCTGTATTCCCGAGCCCCGTGCTGAGGTTTCCGAGTTTGCTCCCAAGATGCTGAGCCTGAAGATCCCCGTGGACAAGATCCGCGAGGTCATCGGTTCCGGCGGCAAGACCATCCAGAAGATCTGCGCTGACACCGGCGCCAAGGTTGACATTGAGGACGATGGCTCCGTGTTCATCTCCGCTGTTGACTCCGCTGCCGCTTACGCTGCCAAGAAGATGGTGGACGACATCTGCTTCGTTCCCGAGGTGGGCAAGCTGTACTACGGCAAGGTCGTCCGCATCCTGCCCATCGGTGCTTTCGTGGAGATCGCTCCCGGCCACGACGGCATGGTGCATATCTCCAAGCTGGAGAACCGCCGCGTAGAAAAGGTCGAGGATGTTCTGAATCTGGGCGACATGACCTGGGTCAAGTTCATGGGCTTCGACGAGAAGGGCCGCGCAAACTTCAGCCGCAAGGACGCACTGAAGGAAATGGCAGAAAATGCATAATATAAAAAGCACCCCACACGGGGTGCTTTTTAATTGAAAATTGAAAGTTGAAAATTATTGTGTCGCCTTTGGCAACGATTTGGATGTTTGCACCCGCAGTGGCTTGTAAAAGATAATTGTAGGGGAGGGTCTTGACCCTCCCGCCACCGCACCATCGTAACCCCTGTCATCCTGAGCAAGCGCAGCGCGTCGAAGTATCCGTTCCCCAAAGAGTGGATTCTTCGACTCCCTTTGGTCGCTCAGAATGACATGCGTTGATTGTTGCTGCGGAGCATAAGGATAGACCGTGCCGGGAGATTCCCACGCACTTCGCGCGCAATGACACGCAAGGCCGGTAACTGGGCAATTCAAAATCATGTGCAAGGAACATACAACAATTTTCCATTTTCAATTACTAAATGTTGTGTTTCGACAGCATTTGCATACAAGATATGCTATTATTTTTCCGGAACAAGTCGAACCACCGCGACAGTGGCATCGTCTTGGGAATGCAGCTTCCCCGCTTCCAGGATTCTGGCCGCCAGCTCCCCGGGCGGCTCATCCGCTTCCGCATACCAGCAGCGCAGGGCATCCTCTCCGCCCACACCGTCGCTGCACAGCACCAAGGTCTCTCCCCGGCGCAGGGACAGCCGCTCTACCGTTTCCCGGGCTTCTGTGACAGACAGCCCCGGAGGTGGCCCGGCTGTCCCAATTTTTTCTGCCCCAGCGCTGGTCAGTAAGTACGATGCCGCCGCTCCCCACTTATACAGCAGCACCTTTCCGGTGTCCAACTGCAACTGGGCCAGATCCACGGTCACTGCTCCGGCCATTCCCCGCAGTGCGCAAAGGCTGTTCAGGCTCCGCAGGGCATATTCTGCCGGAAACCCTGCCGTCAGCAGCTTTTTCAGCAGGGACATCGCATGTCTGGCTTCATCCATTGCCCCAATACCCGTACCCATCCCGTCGCACAGCATAATATAGTAGCTGCAGCCGGTGCCGGCGAAGCACTGGAATCGGTCACCGTTTTCCTCCTCGCTCCGGTTGGCGCATACGGATATCTGGGGTTTATACCGAGGAATCGCAGACTTGACCCGTTTCCCAAGTTCGTCCGACAGGTCCTGTAAATACTCCGCCAAAAACTGGTACTGCTGCAGCAGAGCGCTGCGGTTTTCCCGCTGCATTTCACGGCTTGCCCGAAGGCTTCGCAGTTGTTCCTGGGCCCGGTGCAGCTCATTGAGCACCCTGCCTTCCTTGCGGCAGGTAAATCCAAATTCATGTCCATCCAGCAATGGTCTGTGCAGGATTTGTGTTGGCAGATTCGCCGCCGCCCCCCGCTCTTTGCATGTCTTACGGTTGGGGCAGCCGCTGCAGGCACGGTCCGCTGCCCGCCAGACCAGCGCTGTTTCATCGATGGGAGGTACATGACTCTCCAAAAGCAGCATTTGCATCTGTGAGAATACCCCCGCTGCCAGCTCCAGGCGCACCTGCGCGATTCCGGTCTCTCCCCGCCGCGGAACTACCTCCGTGCTTTCCGGCAAAAAGCGCCCTAAAAAGCCGCCCATGACCAGCGCCGGCAACGGATACAAATCCCAAACACCGCACAAAGCCATCACCAGAATATACACAGCGCCGGGCGTTGCCAGACTGAGCCATTTACGCATTCCGGGAATCAGCCGCAAAAAATAGGTCACGCAGATCACAGCCGTCATGGGTACCGGGGTGATCTGGGCCAGATCCAAGGCCAGACCGCCCAAGGCAGCCGCGGCAAAGGTACCGCCTGTTCCCAAAGCCGCCCCAGCGATATACCCAAGGCAAAGCCATGGAAACGGTGCCGCCTGCGCCAGAGCCAGCACCCAAACACCCCACACCAGATACCTGGCATACTGGCCGTGAGATTCTTCCGCCGTCAAAAACAGTCTGGTCACCGCTACGGCCAGAATGATCCGCAGCAAATAAACGGGAACCGGCGTGGCATCCCCCAACCGCAACTGAAATGCCAGTCCGGCCGCTGCTGTGATCAGACCCGCAACAGCGGGCAAAAGCAGCGGCATTCGTCTGGCAGAGGGTCGTGATCCAAGAAGCAGCGCAACCGGCAGACCTGCCGCGATCCAGGCAATCCCCTGAAGTCCGGCCTTCCCCCAGAAGACGTAATACCCCAATCCCGAGCCCAGAGCCGTCAGCACGGCGGCCCAACGTTCCCCGGCGCATACCAGCGCAAGGGCCAGAGGCTGGGCATATTGGCCCAAGCTGGCACCGCTGAGCAAAAATCCCCGAAGCAGGTATAGAAGGATCTGAGCGGTCTTGTGTACGCGTGGATCCAGCAGCCACCTGCGTAAAACATGTTGTCCCTGCCGGGCATAGGAGCGGATGGCGGTCATCATTGATATCACTGCCTTTCGTATTCGATACCAAAATCCTACCACGGCCGGTCAAAATATTCTGTCGCAAACAGACCCCAATGCCAATTCTTTTTCTCATGTAAATGATCGTTTATCTCACAAACTACCACTGCACCCAAAAGGCTTCCCCTTGGGGGGAAGCTGTCAAAAATCTTTGATTTTTGACTGATGAGGGGTCGAAAAGCAGCCACACCCCTCATCCGTCTGCCCTTCGGGCAGCC
>JAZURG010000153.1:0-7371 GCA_045606145.1 Faecousia sp. | reverse complement strand
GCTGTCTGCGGCGTTCCGGCATCCGCTGCTGCAGTATGAGAAGAAGGGTGCCGCCGGCGCGTGCATCCGTATCGCGAAACGGATTCAGGGACAAAGCGTTCCTGTGAAGCTATAAAGAAGGAGTGACAGAAGTGAATATTGCGTTCTTGGCTCATGATAAGAAAAAAGAACTGATGGTGCAGTTCTGCACAGCTTACAAGAGTGTGCTGTTGAAGCATAATCTGTTCGCCACTGCCACCACCGGGCGGCTGATCGCGGATAATACCGGTCTGCCGATCACGCTTCTGCTGTCTCACAAGCAGGGCGGTCACCAGCAGATCAATGCCCGTATCGCCTACAACGAGATCGATCTGGTGCTGCTGTTTGCCGATCCCAACAATACCGATCCCTGGGACGACAGCCAGATGATCGAGACCATCCGGCATTGCGACAGGCACAATGTGCCCATCGCCACCAACCTTGCCAGCGCCGAAATGTTCATCATGGGCCTGCAGCGGGGCGATCTGGATTGGCGCGAAATGCTGCGCACAAAGCCAAGATACTAATTTTAGATACAAGATATGAGATACGAGATACGAGATATTGGAGATAAGCCCTATCTTGTATCTCATATCTAATATCTCATATCTTTTTTGAAAGGATAGGACAATCATGGAAATTATCAAGCCCCGGACGTTGTCCGGTTTTATGGAATTACTGCCTGCCAAGCAGGCAAAGCTGGAGCGGATGATGCAGATCCTGCGTGACACCTACAGCCTTTACGGCTTCGCTCCCCTGGACACCCCCGCCATCGAGGATGCCCAGATATTGCTTGCCAAGGGCGGCGGCGAGACCGAAAAGCAGATCTACCGCTTCCAGAAGGGCGACAGCGATCTGGCGCTGCGCTTCGACCTGACGGTGCCTCTTGCCAAGTATGTGGCCCTGCACTACAACGACCTGGCCTTCCCCTTCCGGCGCTACCAGATCAGCAAGGTCTACCGCGGCGAACGGGCGCAGCGTGGCCGCTTCCGGGAATTCTACCAGGCTGACATCGACATCATCGGTGACGGCAAGCTGGATATCCTCAACGAGGCGGAGATCCCCGCTATTATTTATAAGGTATTTACAGGCTTCGGTCTGGAGCGGTTCCAGATCCGGGTCAACAACCGCAAGGTATTAAACGGCTTCTATGCCATGCTGGATCTCAGTGAAAAGTCCGGTGAGATCATGCGCACCGTGGACAAGCTGGACAAGATCGGCCCCCAGAAGGTCAGAGACATTCTGGTGGGTGAAGAGTGCGGCCTGACGGAAGCCCAGGCGGATGAGATCCTGAAGTTCATTGCCATCACCGGCACCAACGCGGAAGTGATTGCCGCTCTGGAAGGCTACGCGGGCAGAAACGAGACCTTTGACAAGGGCCTTGAAGAGCTGAAGGCCGTGACCGCGAATCTGGCTGCCTTCGGTGTGCCGGAGGCTAATTTCGCCGTGGATCTGACCATCGCAAGAGGTCTGGACTACTACACCGGCACCGTTTATGAAACGACCCTTCTGGATCATCCGGAGATCGGCTCCGTCTGCTCCGGCGGCCGCTACGACAATCTGGCCGGTTACTATATCGACAAACAGCTTCCCGGTGTGGGCATCTCCATCGGTCTGACAAGACTTTTCTATGAGCTGGACGAGCAGGGCTTGCTGAATCCGGAGCTGCCCTGCGCGCCTGCCGATGCTTTGGTGCTGCCCATGACCGCCGATCCCGCCCCGGCCATCGCTTTGGCGGAGACACTGCGCGCAGGCGGGGTGAGGGTGCAGCTTTACGGCGAGCAGAAGAAGTTCAAGCAGAAGATGAGCTATGCCGACAAGCTGGGCGTTCCCTTCGCGGTGCTGCTGGGTGAGGATGAGATCGCCCAGAATATGTGCTCCGTCAAGAATATGCGCACCGGTGAGCAGGTATCGCTGACTGCGGGGGATGCAGCGGCCTTTATCCGCAGGACCTTGGCGGACAACAATGGCCCTGTGATTCTGGAGAAGTAAGATGGAAGAAAAATTCCTTGCGGCGCTGGCCGCCAACCGGGAAAAGGCGGCCCGGCTGGGTGTCCGGATCCGGCAGGTAGCCGACATGGCCCAGGCAAAGCGGTGCCTTTCCGGCAGCCGCACCAGTGACGGCTTCGGAGAGCTGGCGGCAAAGGGCCAGCTGGCGCTGAGCCTGGAAGCGCTGGCGGTGGATAAGCGGTTTACTTCCTTGTTTACCGACGAGGAGGCCAATACCGCGCTGGAACGGCTGCTTTTCGCGGGATATGGATTCAAATAAACCGCGGCGGGGAAAACCCCGCCGCTTCTTTGCGCCCAACGCTAAATGAACGGTTAGCGCAGTAACTATCAAATTACCATGTCATCCTGAGCGACCGAAGGGAGCCGAAGGATCCGCATCCTTAAAACCTTACAATTACAAAGATTTTCTGATAGGAGAACGGATTCTTCGACTCCGCTGCGCTCCGCTCAGAATGACATGGTAGTGGGGTAGTCGGGTATATTTAAAATCATTTGCGAAGCAAATACCTTAATTTTCAATTTTCCATTTTCAATTTTCAATTGGGCCGTTAGGCCCGTAAGTGTTCATTTCCAATATTAACCACTGAAAGGGCAGAAATTTTCCTTGCTTGTTACAGGGTATTATTGTATAATCATAGAATAGTATGTCGAATTGGAGGCATTATGCCATGAAATTGAGAAAAATGCTGCTGTGGGTACTGGCGCTGGCGCTGGTATTGCTGGCAGGCTGCCAGGAGACACCCGCGGAGCAGACCACTACCGTTCCTCCCACCACCGATCCTCCTGTGGAGCAGTTGGCGGTGACCGTGACGGAAGATACCATCGGCCTGCTGGAGCAGTATCCCGCGTTGAAGACTCTGGATCTTTCCGGCAGCACCTGCTACGATGCCATTGCCGGCTACATCCAGAAGCACCCCGGTGTGGATGTGACCTATACCGTCAAGCTGGGCACTGTTACCGTTTCCAATAAGGAGACCGATCTGGTGCTGGATCCCGGTATGTGCGATTATGACACGCTGTCGAAGCATCTGGCATATCTGCCCGGATTGAAGACCGTAAGCCTGCCCAGAACTACCTACTCCGCCCAGGAGATCGTGGCGCTGCAGGGCCTGTACCCGGATGTTGCGTGGAACTTTACCATGATCCTGCTGGGTCAGGAGCTGAGCACCGAAACTACCCAGCTGAACCTGTCCGTGCTGGAAAAGGAGCGGGTGGCGGAAGCCGCCGGCAAGCTGGGCCTGTTTCCCAACATCGAAAAGGTGGAGCTGATGGACAGCGCAGGCCAGAGCCAGTTGTCTGTGGAGGATGTGAAGACACTGCAGCAGGCAGCCCCCAACACCCTGTTCCATTACACCTTTGAGCTGTTTGGCAAGAAGGTGGCCACCACCGATGAGCGGATCGAATTTGTGAAGGAGTCCATCGGCAACGAGGGTGAGGAAGAGCTGCGCAGCGCGCTGGATATCCTCCAGGGCTGCTCTTATCTGCTGCTGGATGATTGCGGCTTTGATAACGAAGTGCTGGCAAAGGTGCGGGAGGATTACCCCCGGACGGAGGTGGTGTGGCGCATCCATGTGTGGAAGCGGAGCTGGCTGACGGATACCGATACCATCCGTGCCGTTTACCATGTGGACGATACCAACTGCGAGCCTTTCAAATACTGCACCAAGACCAAGTATGTGGATATGGGACACAACGAGGAGCTGACGGACATCAGCTTTATCTCCTACATGCCGGATCTGGAGATCGTGATCCTCTCCGGCAGCCCCATCAGTGATCTGTCAGCCTTTGCCGACCATACCAAGCTGGTATTTTTGGAGCTGGCCTACTGTGGCAACATCAAGGATGTTTCCGCTCTGAAAAGCTGCACAAGTCTGGCAAATGTCAACCTCAGCTTTACCAAGGTATCCGATATTTCCGCGCTGTATGAGCTGCCTCTGGAACAGCTCTGCGCGGTGAAGTCCAAGATCCAGTGGGCAAGCTGGGAAAAGATCCTGGAGCTGCATCCCGACTGCGCGATCCGCTATGACGGCACACAGCCCTACGGCACCGGCTGGCGCTACAAGAGAAGCGGCGCTTACACCGATATCTACAAGCGGGTCCGGGAAGTGTTTGACCTGGACGAAGTGGATAAGCTCATCGCAGCCGGAGCGAAATAAGATTTTTAGGGGCTGTAGAATAACCCGTAAAAATATTTACAATAACCGGCGGGAGACAGCCCCCGCCCTACAAGCATCTCACCTGAGATACCGTAGGGCGGGGGTTTACTCCCGCCGTAAGTCTGCTTTATGAATGAAAACAGAATAAATATTCGTTTATTTACAGCTCCTTTTTTTACGCGGCAGGAGGGTGGTGCTGTTGTTGATCCTTTGTCGCGGCGCCCAGAACCCATGTCATTCTGAGCGTGTTGCAGAGCGCAGCGAATCTTCAAATGGAATGATTGCCGGTGGCAATCATACCTCTGCAAATGCCGCAGGCGGAGTTGAAGAATCCGCATCCTCAAAATGCTGCAATTACAAAGATTTCCTTGTAGGAGAACGGATTCTTCGACTTCGCTGCACTTTGTGCAGCTTCGCTCAGAATGACATGCGTTTTAGGCAACCGCGCAGATAAACGATCGCTTATCGCACTGGCCAAAGGCTTCCCCCCCGGGGGAAGCCTTTGGCTGCGGCAGTAACTTAGGCCGCGAAATGTGCAGGTATCTATGCGCAGGGGATGGATGCCGGAAGTGGTGGATATTAGTAGTTGCAAAACAGCGGTTGTTGTCTTATAATGTACAAGGATATTTTTGTGCTGCATGTATCCGAAAATCAAGCGTTTTGCGTTTTTATAGGATACGGCACCTGCTGAAAATGGGATTTTTAGCGGTGTTTCGGTCAATTGGAGTATGAATGATGAGAAAAAACAGAACCTTAAGCGGTAACACAAAGGGTGCTGTGCGCAGGCTGGAAGCCTTGCTGGAGCTGGCTGTGCTTGCTTTTGCATACCTGTTTGTGTTCAGAAACGGCTACGATGATGCGGGCTTTCATCCCTTTCACGGAAGAGGCAAGATCGTGCTGATGGGCTTGTATGCCCTGCTGAGCGGATTGTTTATTACCAATATGGACGGTTTTCAGTTCGGTAACCTGCGTCGCTTTGATCTGGCAATGGCCCAGTGGATCGGCCTGTTTGCCACAAACTTTATTACCTATTTCCAGCTGTGCCTCATTGCCAACAAGATGGTAAGCGTTGTGCCCATGCTGGCACTGATGTGCGCCGAAGGTTTTTTGGTGGTGGTCTTTGTATATGTATATGCCGCCAGCTTCCGGTATCTGTTCAGGCCCTACAACATGATTTTGGTGTTCGGAACGGACAACGCGGTGACGCTGAAGCTGAAGATGGATACCAGAAGAGACAAGTACCATATCAACAAGCTGATTTCCGTGGAAAAGGGTTTCGATGCCATCTGCGAAGAGATCGTAAAGTTTGATGCTGTGATCATCAACGATGTGCCGCCCCAGATCCGCAATGACCTGCTGAAATTCTGCTACAGAAACAGCATCCGTACCTATGTGGTGCCCAAAATCAGCGATATCATTATCCGCGGCGGTGTAAATATTACTTCCTTTGACACACCTTTGCTGCTGACAAAGGGTGTTCCCCTGACCGTCCCCCAACGAATGATGAAGCGGGCGCTGGATATTGCGCTGTGCCTCATCGCGCTGATCCTTACGGCACCTGTGATGGCCGTCATCGCCATTGCTATCAAGCTGGAGGACGGCGGCCCCGTGTTCTATAGGCAGAAGCGGGCCACCATTGGCGGAAAGGAATTTGACATTCTCAAGTTCCGCAGTATGATCGTGGACGCGGAAAAGGAGGGTTTCTCCATTCCCGCCACCGGCAAGGATCCCAGAATCACCAGGGTGGGCAATGTGATCCGTGCCTGCCGGGTGGATGAGCTGCCCCAGCTTCTGAACATCCTCAAGGGCGATATGAGCATCGTAGGCCCCCGTCCGGAACGGCTGGAGCATGTGCGCAAATACGGGGAAGAGGTTCCGGAATTTATGTACCGGCTGAAGGTCAAGGGCGGTCTGACCGGCTATGCCCAGATCTACGGAAAGTATAATACCACGCCCTACGATAAGCTGCGGCTGGATCTGATGTACATCGAAAACTATTCCATTTTGCTGGACATCAAGCTGATCCTTATGACCATACGGATCCTGTTCAGCAAGGAGAGCACGGAAGGCTTCGAAAAGCAGCAGCAGAATGAGAAGCGCCTGCAGGAAATGCTGACCCAGATCCGGGAGGAAACGGACACGCCCAGTGAGCAGAACGTGTGACAGGAGAGAGAATATGCAGGGAAAACTGATCGTTATTGAAGGTCTGGACGGAAGCGGAAAGGCGACACAGGCAGAATTGCTGTGCCAGAAGCTGCAGCAGCAGGGTCACAAGGTAAAAAAGGTCTCCTTTCCGGACTATGAGAGCAATTCCTCAGCACTGATCAAAATGTATCTGGCCGGTGAGTTCGGCACGGATCCGGCATCGGTCAATGCCTATGCCGCCTCCACCTTCTACGCGGTGGACCGGTATGCCAGCTTCAAAAAGGGTTGGGAAAGCTTTTATAATGAAGGAGGCATCGTGGTGGCGGACCGCTACACCACCTCCAACGCGGTGCATCAATGCTCCAAGCTGCCTCAGGACCAGTGGGACGGCTATTTGCAGTGGCTCTTCGATTTTGAGTACCGGCTGGTGGGCATCCCCACACCGGATACAGTGGTGTATCTGCGGGTGGATCCGGCAGTGAGCCAGAAGCTGATGACCGGCCGCTATCAGGGCGATGAGAGCAAGAAGGATATTCACGAGAAGGATCTTTCTTATTTGGCCCGTTCCCGGAAGGCGGCGGAGTACTGCGCCGAAAAGCTGGGGTGGAAAACCGTAAGCTGTGTCAGGGAGGGCGCTATGCGTACCATTGAGGATATCCATCAGCAGATCCTGGAGATCGTAGGATAATATACACGGAAAGTGCCATTGCGGCTGACCGCAATGCCACTTTGCTATTGTAACGGGAAAGGATCGTTTACACGCCTATCAGCGTAGTTGAGAGTTATGAGTTGAGAGTTGAGAATTATGGTATTTGCTAAAGCGAATGATTGAAATATTCGGCGAAGCCGACACAATAACTTTCAACTCTCAACTTTCAACTTTCAACTGTACAGCATCGCTGCACCGCGAAACGATCGTTTATCTTACGATGGATACTGTAGGGCGGGGCCTTGGTCCCGCCGAAATACCGCACTGCTGGCGGCGGGACCAAGGCCCCGCCCTACAAGTTCTGTCGGTAGTTGGTGCGGTAAACGATCGTTT
>JAZURG010000152.1:0-4717 GCA_045606145.1 Faecousia sp. | reverse complement strand
CCGTCTGCCCTTCGGGCAGCCACCTTCCCCCGAGGGGGAAGGCTTTGGATGCTGCGCTAAACGATCATTTACATTAGCTTAGTAAGTTGGCAGTGGCTTCGTCTTCATATTGGCGGGAATAAAGCTCGTGGTAGTAACCCTGCAAGGCCAGAAGCTGGTTGTGGGTGCCTTGCTCGACGATCTTACCATCCCGAACAACCAGAATGATATCAGCATTTCTCACGGTGGACAGGCGGTGGGCGATCATCAGCGCGGTTCTGCCCTCGGTGACGGATTCCATGGCTGCTTGAATTCGTGCTTCCGTCATGGTATCGACGGAGGCGGTGGCCTCATCCAGAATCAGGATCCGGGGATCCGCCAGAACTGCCCGTGCGAAGGATATCAGCTGCTTTTCGCCTGTGGACAGCAGGTCGCCGCCTTCACCCACATCGGTATCCAATCCGTTTTCCAGATGGGCAATGACCTCATCGGCGCTGACGGTACGGATGGCATTCCAGATCTGTTCTTCCGTGGCATTGGGGTTGCCCATCAGCAGGTTTTCCCGGACAGTGCCGGAAAACAGGTGAGGTGTCTGCAGAACATAACCGATAGCGGAATGCAGCCAGAGCTGGGAGCGCTCCCGGGCATCCCGGCCATCAATCAAAAGGGTACCCTTTGTTGGCTCATAGAATCGGCATACCAGATTTACAAGGGTCGATTTGCCTGCGCCTGTCTCACCAACAATGGCAAGATGTGTTCCAAAGGGAATCTTCAAAGAGAAGTTTTCCAGAACGGTCTCCTCGCCGTCGGGATATTGGAAGGTCACGTCCCGGAATTCAATGTCGCCCTTCAGCGGCTCCCAGTTTTCCTTCTTGGGTTCAAAGCTGTCACCGTATTTTTCAATAACCTCAGGCGTATCAACAACATCGGATTTCACAGCAAGCAGATTGGTAAACCGCTCAATATTGACCTGGGTGGTGATCAGATCGGAGAAAATATCCACAAGCCAGCGGATGGGTTCCATCATGCCCTGTGCGTAGGACATAAAAATGGAGAAGGTACCCAACTCTGTGATTGCGATATATCCGCCTTTCCACAGAACAATGGCTAGCGCCACACTGGATGCCAGATTCATGGTAC
Organism: Faecousia sp.; assembly: GCA_045606145.1. Classification (GTDB taxonomy): domain Bacteria; phylum Bacillota; class Clostridia; order Oscillospirales; family Oscillospiraceae; genus Faecousia. The sequence continues at coordinate 3,598 of JAZURG010000152.1, read as the reverse complement.
CCGCAAACAGACCCCGCAGCCGGGAAGCGTGGATGGTCTTGCTGCGCATGGTACAGGTATCTTCCTGAAATTGCTGCTCCATCTTTTCTTCAATGGAAAGGGATTTGATGGTCTTGGCACCGGTGATGCCCTCATTGAAATTGCCGGTGATCTTGGAGTTGACTTCCCGGACCTCCCGGTTTACATGGATCAGCTTTTTCTGGAAGATAGAAAACAGCACCACCAACAGCGGAACGATGGAAAGCACCATGGCGGTCAGCCGGGGGTTAATGGCCAGCATTACAACGATGGCACCTACCAGATAGGAAATGCGCCAGACGCAATCCACCAGTGTCCAGGATACCAGCGTACCAATGCGGGATGTATCGCTCATGAGCCGCGCATGAATATAGCCTACGCTATTCTGGTTGAAATAGGAAAAGGAAAGGGTCTGCAGGTGGTTGAATCCGGCCTGCCGCAGATCTCTGTGAATCCGCACTTCAATGACCGTGGCCAGCTTGCAGGAAATGTAGTTAAACGCCGATGCGGCCAAAAGGGTCAGAAGATACGCAATGATAAACCATACGATGGTGTCAAATATGCCCAGCCCCACATAATGGTCCAATGCATAACGCTGGAATAGGGGGATGACGATGTCTGTGACACTGCCCATCAAGCCGAAGAATACCATAATGAGAATGTGCTTTTTTTCTGGCTTTAAAAAGGGCAGGATTCTGCCAATTCCAAAGAATTTCAGATGGGTTGTTTTGTTGTTTTCCATTACACGGTCACCTCCTTGGAACCGCTTTGGGTTTCGTATATCTTTTGATAGATGCCGCCGCTTTGCTTCAGCTCATCGTGGGTACCTTCTTCCACGATCCTGCCTTTATCCAGAACAATGATCTTATCGGCAGCGGAGAGGGTAGTGATCCGGTGAGAGATCAGAATCACACTGGACTTACCAAACCGCTTGGCGATGGCCTGCCGGATCTTGGCATCGGTCTGGGTATCCACAGCGGAGAGAGAGTCATCGAAGATCATAATGGGCACATCTTGAGTCAGCATACGGGCAATGGCGGCTCGTTGCTTCTGGCCGCCGGAAAGGGTAACACCCCGTTCGCCGACCATGGTATCGTAACCGGAAGCGAAGGAGGTAATGGTCTCGTCCAGTGCTGCCGCTGCGGCGGCAGACCGCACCGCTTCCATGTCCAAAATGGGGGAGGCGATGCCGATATTCTCTGCCATGGTTCTGGAAAACAGGTAAGGCTCCTGCAAAACGATGCCAATATTACGCCGCAGATGGTCCGTTTTGATCTTACGAATATCCTTACCGCCGATGGTGATACGGCCCTGACCCTCCTCCAACAGATAGAGCTTGTCCAACAGGTGCATCAGCGTAGATTTGCCGCTGCCGGTGCCGCCCAGAATGCCTATGGTGGTGCCGGCCTGAATGGTAAAGCTCACATCATGCAGAAGCTGCGGCGCGTTTTCATAGGCGAAGCTCACATGCTCAAAGCAGATGTCGCCGGCCATAGGCGCTTCCTCGGCATCGGGGTCGTCCTGCTCAATGGGAGAGTTCATAATATAGAACACACGGTCAATGGAAACACCGGCTTTGCTCATTTCGGAGATCATGCGGCCCAACTGACGAATGGGCCAAACCAGCATGGCATTGTAGGAAATAAAGGCAATGTATTCGCCCTCCAGCAGACTGCCACGGACGCAGAATACCGCGCCGAAGACCACCACCAGCATCACCTGAATGCCGGAGAAAATATCCGATACACTCCAGAAGCGGGACATGACCTTGGCCATCTTTTCCCAAAGCTTGGTATAGTGATCGTTCTGGGTCTGGAATTTGTCGATTTCGGAGCGCTCCCGGCCAAAGGCCCGGACCACACGGACACCTGTGAGATTCTCCTGCGCCATGGCAGAAAGCTTGCCTTCGTTTTCATCGCAATCCATGAAGCCGTCATGGATGATCTTGTGAAAATGGATGGAGTAGGCAATGATCAGCGGCGCGGGCAGCAGGGCAATGACCGTCAGCAGCGGATGCATGGACAGCATGAATGTGACGGACAGTATCAGCAAAATAGTGATACGGAATACACTGGTCAGTTGCTCGGATAAGAAGTTTTTGGTGGTGTCAATATCCGAGGTGCAACGCTGAATGATGTCACCGGTGCGGTTTTTCATATGCCAGGAGAAGGGAAGCCGGGCAATGTGAGAAAAGAGCTGGTCGCGCATGGTTTTGACCAGAGTTTCGGAAGCAGTGGTGTTGTATACCCGGAAGGTGAACTGGGATGCTACTTGAAACAGCGCTACCACCAGAATCGCCAGAGCCATGATCCAGAGATGCTGGCCCAAATAGGCAAAACCGCCGATCCTATCCACCAAGTCCATGACAAAAGGCGGGAAATTGGCTTCTTTGCCCCCAAGGGCATTGTCCACAGCGGCACGAATGATCTGCGGCTGCAGCATATCCGCCAGAGCGGTGACACCGGCAGATAAAATACTGATTAGAAAGTATCGTTTTGCGCCTTTTAAAAAGCGCCACAGGAGAGAGAGTTTTTCTCTTCTTTCCGGATTGGTTTTATTTTTTCGCATATTATTCTCCATTTCGCAGTGAATGCTTTCACAGCCGTGAGAGTACCGGAAAGCAAATGTGAGATTGCCCGCAAGACGCAAAAAAAGGGCGCAGGCGGAAGCCTGCACCCTGAATACACCCATAATGAGCGGTTAGAATAACCCACCAGGAGCAAAGCTTCTTCTATCCCTATTGGCAAAATTAACGGTCATCAACATGAAACTCAGCTCCTTTCTTTCAGAATTTACCAGTATGATAGCATTATAAACTGTTTGTGTCAAGAGGATTGTGGAGAAATGTATTATGTCATCAGAGAAATAAGTTTTTTTCAAAAAACCCTTGACTTTTTTCGAGCATTGTTATATAATGGCGAAGCTGTGTTCGACATGCTGCTATAGCTCAGCCGGTAGAGCGCATCCTTGGTAAGGATGAGGTCGCCAGTTCAAATCTGGCTAGCAGCTCCAAGAAAAAGCCTAGAACCTCAACGGGTTTTAGGCTTTCTTCTTTTTTCTGCTGTATGCTGCCCACCCTAAAAACCGACACAGAAACCGACACGGCTTCATTTTATCCATACTAGTATATCGCAAGGCGACCAAGCCTTCCGTCATGACATCACGCAAGCAGGCAACCGTATTCGAACCAACGCCTGTAATTTTGTTGACACGCACTGCGATATTCTATATAATTATTATCAAAAAGGGGGTTGCGGTATGGATTTTCAAAACTTTTTCCCTGTTTGGAGTAAGCTGTCTGCTGCCCAGCAGAACCTGATCTCAGGACACCTGATGTCACGAACGATCAGCAAAGGTACCGTGATCCACAACGGCAGTATGGATTGTACCGGTCTGTTACTGGTGAAATCCGGCCAGCTGCGAGCATACATTCTCTCGGATGAGGGAAGGGAGATTACCATCTACCGTCTGTTTGACCGGGATATGTGCCTGTTTTCTGCCTCCTGTATTATGCGATCCATCCAGTTTGAAATCACCATCGAAGCAGAAAAGGATACAGAGCTTTGGATCATTCCTGCTG
>JAZURG010000151.1:0-23143 GCA_045606145.1 Faecousia sp. | reverse complement strand
GCCTGTACGATAATGTCCATCCCTTTTTCCTCGGAAAAACGGCCAAAGTACAAAACATAGTCCTTTTTCTGAATTGTTTTCGGGATAACTGCATCCACAAAATTATGCATCACTATGGTCTTTTCTGCCAGTACAGGGTTCGTATCCAGATTTTTCTTTAAAAATTCAGAACAGCAGATAATACGATCAATCTTCCGGTAGACTTTCGCCCATTTCCAGAAAATTGCTTCCACTGTGCCAATTACACTCTTTGCAGCAGAACCATGAATGCACCTTCCCTTGGCACAGGAAAGAAAAGATCCTGTCAAACATTTTCTGCAATTTTCACCGGTAGCAAGATTACGACACATATGATTCGGACAAACCAGTTGATGGTCATGAGCGGTATACACGATCCGGCAGGAATGGCCGGTCTGCTTTTCCCACTTGCGAATCTCCAGAATGATACTGGGTGTCAATTGATAATTGAAATTGTTCAGATGACACACATCCGGCTGAAAATCCTCCAGGACCTGTCGAATCTTTCTTCTTGATTCACCGGAATAGATGGTTCTGATTGGGTAAGTCAGCTTCCTCAGCCTGGATCCGCCATGGAAATCCATATTGGCAGTGTAGGTGCCAATGGAATTTCCCACCACATTTTTGGGATCATTCATACCGAAATACTGGACCTCATGACCTTTTCTTTGCAATTCTTCCCCTAACTTCAAAACATAGGTCTCCGCACCACCCTTGGAATACAGAAACTTATTTACCATTAAAATCTTCATTGATACAACTCCAGTGTTTTTGTCACCACATCGTCCCAGCTGTATTTTCCGCAGATATAGCCGCAGGCTGTGGCTTTATAGCTTTCGACGCGGGCGGAATCGTCGCATAGTGTCTGCAACGCTTCACACAATTGAGACACATCTCCCCGCGGGAATATGACCGCATGATCTTCTACGACTTCAGCGCACTCCGGAATATCCGAGACCAAACAGCAATTGCCATAGCTCATCGCCTCCAACAAACTCAGCGGCATCCCTTCCATATCCGAAGGCAGCACATATACATAGGCATTGCTGTAAAGCTCTTCCAGGGTTCTCCCTTGGACAAAGCCGGTGAACAGGATCCGATTGTCTCCTTCCGCCAAGGTTTTCAGTTGTTGCACATAACCATCCGTATCCGACGCGCCACCGGCAATAACAAGCTTTCTCTCAGTTTTTACATTCCGGAAGGCCTTGATCAGGTAATGGATGCCCTTTTCCGGAACCAATCTGCCCAAAAACAGGATATACCCATCTCTCTCCAGACCATACGCTTCCTTAATCTCCCGAGCCTCTGCAGCCACAGGCTTACTGACACCATTGGGAATCCAGACAGTCTCCCGTCCGTAGGTTTCACGAAAATACTGCTGCACATTCCGGCTCAGCACAATGATCTCGTGGGCAAACCGGACGGCCATTTTTTCACCTAAGCGGATGTATTTTGCGCCAAATCCGCCCTTCCATTTTTCACGCTGCCAATCCAGACCGTGGACCGTCACTATTACGCGCTTGCCCAAAAATCTCAACAGCCAGCACATAAAGGCAGGACCTTCCGCATGGATATGAACCACCTTTGCACGGCTGAGTCCGGCACACAGGGCAGCGAAAAAGCTGGCGGTCACTGCCGCCAAGCCTTTTTTATCCACTGTCGGTACAGTTTTCAGTGTCACATTCCGCCAGTTCTTCACTGCTTTATTATCGAACTGCGAACCACTTACATGATGACCGCCCCGGTTATAGCAAATGACCAGATGACCACGGGCAGCCATAGCCGCACTCAGTTCCTCTACCACGATCTCCACACCGCCCTCACGGGAGGGAATGCGTTTATGGCCGAACATCGCAATCTTCAAAATACGCTCCTTATTCACCGTTCATGCCAAGGACGGCACCGAAGGTGGCACAGATAATCTTCCAATCGTTCTTCATGCTGCGTTGCGCTATGTATTGCACATCCAGCTCCATCCACTCGTCAAAGCTCAAGCTGTTCCGGTTAGGCTGAATCTGCCACAGGCAGGTCAACCCAGGTGTCACGATGAGCCGCTGACGGGCATAATCATCGTACTGCTCAACTTCCCGGGGGATACCGGGTCGGGGGCCTACCAGGCTCATATCACCTTTCAGCACATTCCATAGCTGGGGCAACTCATCAATGCTGGCCTTGCGCAGAAACTTGCCGACGCGGGTGATCCGGGGATCTTCTTTGATTTTGAATACCGGGCCATCCATTTCGTTATGCTGAAGCAGCTCATTCAACTCCGCCTCTGCATTAGGCCGCATGGTACGAAATTTGTAAAAGGTAAAAGGCTTTCCGTCCCGACCGATCCGGGTCTGGGCAAAAACAGGACCTGCGCCGGGGCTGTCAATAACAATGACAAGCGCCACGATCAGCAAAAAGGGCCACAGAACCAGCAGTGCCAACAGGGATAAGATCACATCCTGAATCCGACGAATCTTCCAGTACCGGCTGTCCCGTTGCAAGATCGCATCCCGATCCAACACAATCTCCCGCGTCACCGTTTCTTTTGTCTCTACAGCATTCATATGAATATCTCCGAATTTCATTTGAACAAACTCCACGGAATGCCCTAATGGGCATACCAATAGACCATATTATTTTAGCATAACTTTCGCCCTTTTGCAACCTTTTTGCGGTTAAAATAGCTTTGCTGTCGTATTCGGGTGCTACACCATCCTATCACATCGCACTGAATCCGCTGCGCCTACTTGTATATAATAGAAATGCCCCCGGACGCAAATGCGTCCGGGGGAGGAGAGCTAATTCTACTACATAACGCAGCCTTACCCTAGATTAACCCAAGGGCAGAGCGTCTTCAATTTCAGGGTCACCGCTAGTGGTGATAACATCTTCAATTGCAAACTTGGTTATTTCAATTTCGGGAGTCTCAAACTTCTTCATAGCCAGCAACTCCTTTCTTCAATATTTTTTATTATTGTAGCACATTCATCAAAGAAATGCAAGAGGTAAATTAATGAAAATAATTATACGCACCGGCAGCGAATTTCATGACAGCTTCAAATATCTCATCGCCGCCTTCTGCCATTCGGGCAATATAGCTCTCTAGGCTATCCACGCTAGTGCTCAGTACCTTGCCGTCAGCATCATACAGTTTCACCGTCACAGGCTGTCCAAAATCTGCAACAGACATGCCACTGACAGGAACGTACTTCATGGAGGCGTTATAAGTGATAAACTCCTCAGCCTGGTAGGTCATGCTCTTGACATTGCCATAGTGGTTGGTGTAGGTTGCCACCGCGTAGGCTGCCTTGTTGATCACAGAATTGTTGTACACAAAGTTCAGAATGATCTCACACTTCAGTATGGGAAGCGTACCGGCATAGCCTTCACCCTTCACTCGGTTGTCTTCCATGGTAACGCTCTGAGTCGCATACTTCTGCTCCTCCTCGGTCAGCTGCGCATTGGCCAAATCATCTTGCTTGTACTCAAAGTAGTTCTGCGCCGCTGCGCCGTAGTTCAGCATGTCCACAAATACAGTTCGTTCCTCTGCCTTAGTGGACTTTCTCAGCATACGTACGCAATAATCCTCTATACTGTCTACCTTGGTATTCGTCATCTGCACGCCATCCGCATTGTACACGATGACTGTCAAATCATCGGTCATCTCTTTAGCGGCAACGCCATTGAAGGAGAAGTAATACACATTACCGCTATACTTTAGCCATTCAGACTGGGGAATAGTCACAGTAACGGCTTCACGATCCGCATATTCCTTGGTAACCACAGCATAGTTGTCGGTTCCCTCCAGCTTTGCGGTATCTACTGCAAAGTTAATCTGAAGGCTGTTGCCCAAAACCATAAAGGTACCAGACAAATCAAACAGCTTCACGGCATCAGGATCTGCCGCGCCGCACATATCGCACTTTCCGTCAACATAGTTGTGTTCGCCGGTGGCGGGGATTTCTTCCTGCTCGGTGAGGGTCTCGCCGCAAACAGAACACTTAACGCCTTCGGTCAAGCCGGGTTCGGTACAGGTAGGCTCCTTACCGGTAATAGTTTCCTCGGTGTGACCGGCATGAGCAATAACCTCAGTCTTATCCTGGCCACAACCATTAGCGCAGACCTGCTTCTTCAGACCGTCGGTGGTACAAGTGGCCTCGGTCACAGTTTCCCACTCGCCGTAGGCATGGCCCAGCGCTTCGGTCTGGCTGTCAATTCTACTGTTGCCACAGACAGAACAGGTATGAGTGGTGTAGCCACCGGTAGTGCAGGTGGGATCGGTCACAACGGACTCGTAGCTGTGGCCCAGAGCGTCCACAAAGTCTCTGTTCTCGGTAGCACCGCACTCACACTCATAGACAGTGTAGCCGCCCTCGGTGCAGGTGGGTTCTACAGTTTCAACGAATTCGGTGTAATCGTGACCTGCAGCATCCACATAGTCATCTACATAGCTGTCACCGCAGTGGCAGGTGTAGGTGGTGTAGCCCTGCTCAGTGCAGGTGGGTTCAGTCACGATGGACTCGTAGGTATGGCCGGTAGCGGTAATGGTCTCGGTGTAGGTATCACCGCAATGGCAGGTGTACACGACAGAACCGTCAACAGTACAGGTAGGTTCGGTTCTCACTGCGTCATAAGTATGGCCGGTGGCGGAAACTTCGCCGTATCTCTCCTCAGCGCCGCAGTTATCATTGGTGCAGGTCTTCTTGGTGTAACCTGCCTCAGTACAGGTGGGATCAACCACCACTTCCTCACCCCAGCTATGGCCGGTGGCGGAGATCACAGTGGTACTGGTCTCGTTGCAGTTTTCGCAATAGAATTTCTCAAAACCGTCCTCAGTACAGGTGGCAGGCTCGGCAGAAAGGATTACCCACTTGTGGCCTAGAGCTGCAACCTCATCAGCAACATAGCTGTCACCGCAGTGGCAGGTATAGGTAGTATAGCCGTTAGCGTCACAGGTAGGAGCGGTCACAACAGTTTCATAAGTGTGGCCCAGAGCAGCAACTTCAGTCTGCGCGACGGTCACAGTGCCGCAAACAGAGCAGTGCTTACCCTCGGTCAAGCCCGTGGTTGTGCAAGTGGGAGCAACGGCTGCGTCAACAACCTCGGTGTGTCCGGTGGCATCAATAGCCTCGGTCCGGGTATCGCCGCAGGTACCACAGGTATAGGTCATAACACCGGCATTGTTACAATCAGGAGCGTCGGTGACCACACCTTCATCCCAGCTATGGCCCAGAGCGGCAACTTCAGTCTGCGCGACGATCACAGTACCGCAAACAGAGCAGTGCTTACCCTCGGTCAGGCCGGTGGTCTCGCAACCGGGCGCAACCGCCTCGTCGATAACTTCGCTATGGGGCAGAACAGGAATGACTTCCTGTGCGACAGTGGTTGTGCCGCAAACAGAGCAAGCCTTACCATCGGTCAGGCCGGTGGCAGTACAGGTTGCGGGAGTACCGGCAACAGTTACCTCGGTATGACCCAGAGCGTTAACCTCGTCACCAACATAGCTGTCGCCGCAGGCGCAGGTGTAGGTGGTATAGCCCTTTGCAGTGCAAGTGGGAGCGGTCACAATAGCATTGTAGCTGTGGCCGGCAGCATCCACATAGTCGCGGTTTTCGGTTGCGCCGCAGGAGCAGCTATAAACGGTGTAACCCTGTGCGGTGCAGGTGGGAGCAACCACAGTACCGGCAACAAAGGTGTGGCCGGTGGCATCCACATAGGTATCAACATAGCTGTCACCGCAGACAGAGCAGGTGTGAGTGGTGTAACCCTGTGCAGTACAGGTGGGAGCGGTCACAACATCATCATAGCTGTGGCCGGTGGCGGCAACAATATCAGTATGCTCGCCCTCATGATCGCAGTAGATACAAGTTTGAGCGGTGTAGCCGTCCTCGGTACAGGTAGGCGCATAGATTTTGGACTCGTAGGTATGCTCGTCCATTGCATTCTTAGTCCACTTGTTGCAGGCGCTGTTCCATGCATAGAAATCGTATTCCACGCAATCATAGGTCTCAGTATAGTCGCCGTTGCCGTTGTGGAGTTTTAGAGGAGTAATACGGATTCTGACAGGATCAACGTTGTTGGGTTGCAGAACCTGCCAGGTGTTCTGGAAATAGTCATCATAGTAAGTAGGAATGGTCATGATGATGATGCCTGTGCCATTGGATGTAATATTTGCGCCACCCTCAGTGGTGAAAACACCGCTTTCCGTACCACCAAAGATTTCCAGCGTGCCATCAAGCACCACCTTGGCATCCTTTTCTACATCGGCCAGGACACGGGTATATTTCTGTCCCGGGGCATAAGCAATAGGAATAAACTTCTTACCCTGGTTAACAAAGGCGCCATTCGTATACTTGACAAAGTTCTCGCCCTCAGCGCGATAATAGTTAGACCATTCGTCAGCATCGTAGATATACATGCTGTAGCCTTCCGGCACGGTCATGTTGGCGCCCTCTTCCACATAGACCTCAGAGCCGGGCAGTAGGGACAAATTCTGATTCAGGTTGACACTGCTGCCATTCTTGACGGTGATGGTGATATTGCTGGTAATGGGTAAGGTATAGTTTCCGGAATTGATCTTCTGGCTGGAAATCTCCAGATTCATGGGATTCAATTTCACAGAACCGTTGACCTCCAGGCTCAAGCGGTCTTTAGTGCCGTCGTACATCTTGGAAACACTGCCGGACTCAATGGTAAACAGTGCATCACTGCCAATAAACTTGACGGTAGAGGAGAACTGGGAACCGCTCATAGTAAGAGAAGTCGTAGCATACTCATTCGCACCATGCTCAAGAGTCAGCTTTGCTTCAATATTCTGCACATAGTACTGGGAGAAGGGGAATGTGCCGCCGCATTCAATGGCTTCGACACCAATAATAGGAATATTCAAACCGCCAGTCATCGCCGTGGTGGCAGTGCCGCCACGGAAGTCGCTGACCTGCATATTCTCGTACACAGTGGATCCACTTTTGGCAGTGATGCTGCCAGCGCCGGTGATGAAACCCCAGGCATACAGAGCTCCACCATTATTGATAGTGATAGCAGAGCCAGCGGTCATATCCATGAAACCGCAGGGGCCGGTGGGGGTGCCGCAGTAAGAAATCTGCGCGTTGGCGCTGCCGCCGGCACAATGGTTAGCGCTGACACTGATAGCACCATTCACAGTGATATTTACTCCAGAAGCCAAAGTCAGCTTCCGGTAAACCGAGGGTGTTTCATAGGTGGTAACACGACCGCCATCGCCCTTTGCGGTATAAAGAGTATTAGCGCTATCAAAGGGAATCAGCAATGTATTACCCGCGGCAATAGTGTAATTACCGGCAGACAGGGTGCCGTTGTTCAGCAGAACAATGGTCTTGACAGTGCCTGCGGAAGCCGCTGTGTTTGCTGCATTCAAATCAGTAAACTTGGCAGAACCAACGCCAAAGACAGCTGCGCTGCTGCTTACAAATACAGGCTGAATGGTGGATGCCACATCCAGATTAAGCGCGGCGGTAGCAGAATAGGACTCATACTTACCCGCGGTTTCATTGTACCAGCCAAGGAACTGATATCCGGAAGCAGGAGTTGCAACCATTGCATAGCTTTCCGTAGCAGACTTGGACAGTTCGGTAGCTGCGGTAATGGCAGTGCCGTCCACGGTATAGCTGCCGTTCTCACCGGGCATGAAAGTAGAAGTGATGGCACCGGTATCCCTGATAATTCGCAGATTGCTGATGGTCAGGGTGCAGGAATAATCACCCTTATCGCTTTGGATCGAAATTGTTGCACTGGAACCACCAGTTAGGCTACCGGAATAGGAGCCGCTGGTTCCGGATACAATACCGCCAGTCACCGAGCCGCTGCCAGTCAGCGCCCAGTCAAAGATCAACTGACCGTCTGCTCCATTATTGGTGATGGTAAGGGTGGAATTTGCAGCAACTTTAAATATGCCGCCGTTGCCTTTGGCTACACCGGTCACACCTGTTTCGGTTGCAGTCCAGGTAATAGTGCCCTTCTGGCCAAGTGTCGAAAGAGTTGTGTCTGTCGCGCTCAAACCAATTGTCGTATCTGCAAAACCACTGAAGTCTATGCTGGCCGCATGGACATGGGTTGCCACGGCGGGGATCAGGCCGATGACCATAACAATGGCCAGAGCCATAGACAGAACGCGTTTTAACATAGCTTTCATTTTGTTAACCTTCCTTTCCGTGCGTTTCGCACGAAGTTTTATTCAGCTCCGGGGGCGGGGGTCCCCTCCCCCGGAGTCCGTATACAGGAATCAGTTATGTTCGATCAGAACACGATGCGGCCCTGGGCGTCGAAGGTGTAGTTGCCTTCCTTCAGCAGGCCGTTGGTGTAGGTGATCCAGTACTTACGGCTGGTAACGACCTCACCGGTGGTGGTGCGGACATAGTAGTACTTGCCGTCCACCTTGATCAGACCGGCCTTGGACAAAACACCGTTCTCGTAGTGATAGATGCCGCCGTTTTCTTTCACGAAGCCGTTCTTCACCACTTCATCCTCAGGCTTGTCGTAAGAACCATCGGGAGGATTGATCATACGGCCCTTGGAGTCGAAGTTATAGTTACCTTCTGCCATATAGCCGTTGGTATAGGTGATCCAGTAGGTACGGTTGGTGATAACCTCACCGTTGGAGGTACGGGCATAATAGTAGTAGCCGTCTACCTTGATCAGGCCGTCCTTGCACAGCGCACCGTCCTCGTAGTAGTACAGCTTGCCGTCCTCGGTAACGAAGCCGTCCTTCTTCTCAACCTCAGGCTTGCCGGCAGGCGCATTGAGCATGCGGCCCTGGGCATCGAACTGGTAGTTACCCTCGGCCATGTAGCCGTTGGTGTAGGTTGCCCAGTAGGTACGGTTGGTGATAACCTCACCGTTGGAGGTGCGGGCATAGTAGTAGTAGCCGTCCACATAGATCAAGCCGTCCTTGCACAGCACACCGTCCTCGTAGTAGTACAGCTTGCCACCCTCAGTGACGAAACCGTCCTTCTTATCAGTGTCAGGCTTAGTGGCAGGAGGATTGGTCATGCGGCCCTTGGCGTCGAAGTTGTAGTTACCTTCGGCCATATAGCCGTTGGTGTAGGTGATCCAGTAGATGCGGTTGGTGATAACCTCACCGTTGGAGGTACGTGCGTAATAGTAGTAGCCGTCTATGTAGATCAGACCGTCCTTACACAGAACGCCGTCCTCGTAGTAGTACAGCTTACCGTCCTCGGTGACGAAGCCGTCCTTGACCTCGGGCTCGATAGGCTCATCGGGTGTGATAACATCATCATCATCGGGTTCCACATAGGAACCGTCGGGAGGATTGGTCATGCGGCCCTTGGCGTCGAAGTGGTACATAGCCTGAGGCAGCAGGTCGTTATTCTTGGTGATCCAGTAATCCCGGTCACGGATAGCCTTACCCTGACTGTTGAAGTAATAGTAGTAGCCATCGATCTTCACCAGGCCGGCATAGGGATTGACAATACCCTCTTCAACCAGGTAACGCTCGCCCTCGTAGTCGTAAATGCCGTTGATTTCGGTCAATACGTGGCCGTCCTCAGCAAAGGCGAACCATGTCCAGGCATCATCACGGCCGTACTGATACTTCAAGCCGGTCATAAAGTAGGCATTCTGATGTGCGTAGTACACCTTGCCGTCCACTTCCACCCAAGCCTGGGTGATGAAGTCGCCAGCCCACATATAACGGGAGCCGGTAGCGTTGGTCACGATCTGGCCCTTGACCAGAGCGTGATCCTCGAACTCATAGCTGTAGCCGCCGATGGTCTGCTTGCCGTCCACGGCTGCGCCGGTAGCGGGATCAAAGTAGTAGTAGCTGATCACATTGCCGGACTTAACGGTCTGCCAGCCGATCTTGGGGATACCAAGCATGGGGAAGTACAGCTCACCCTCATACTCCAGCATGCCGGAGAGCGTGCCTGAGCAGGTGCCATCCTCAGCGAATTCATAGAAGCACTCCACATTGGGATCCTCGTAGCTGGGCAGCTTCTGGACACCGGTCAAAGGTTCGTTATCTACGAAGTAGTACAGGAAGTTCTCGTAGCTGTACCAACCCTGGCGGTTGGACTTGTTCAGTTTGTAGGAGTCAACAAAGTTGGCATAAACATCGCCAAAGCTGGCACCTTTCTCAGTGGTACCGCCGATGATCACATCAGGGTTATCGAAGGGATACAGCTTGTACTTGATCTGATTAGCCTCCTGTATTGCGAAGGAGTACAGGGCATTGGCGCGCAGAAAGATGTTGTAGCTGACCTTACCGGTGTTGGTGATAGCCAGAGCATTCTCAGCATCCCATGCAGCGCCTTCCTTGGGCTTTGCGGTAATGCCGCTGATGATGCAGATGGGGTTGGCAGTCTCAGGAGGAATTGCCGCGGTCTGGTCAACCCACTTGCAGATGATTGTCATGGTATTGGTCTGCTCATCAAAAAGGACTTCCTTCAGATAGAAGTACTCGTTGACAACCTTCAGATCCTCATAATTAACCTCCAGGTCGGCGTCGAACTTCACCTCTGCGCGCACTTCGGTCAGCACGCTGACACGCTCAGCCAGCTGCAGCAGGAAGTCCCACGCGGTGGCATCGGCATTGTCGCCGCCGGGCAGCATACCAACCAGATCCACCAGCAGTTCGGGGATCTCGATAGCAGTCATATCCAGACCGAAGGTGTACTCAATGCCCATTTCCTCGTCGGGATTGACGACCTGGTACAGTACATTGTCATTGGTAGTAGCGTTGGAGACTTCACGCAGCCATGCCAACTGTCTGTCGCCGGAGGTGATATTGTCGAAGTCAAACACAGCCTCGTCACTGCTGTACAGACAGACACGCACAGTGGCAAACAGGTCATCGTTGGCCAGCAGAATAGCAAAAACATTGGTCACACGGATGCCGGAAGTCTCGTCGCCAATGAAGTTCAGACCCTCAAACACACCGACACTTTCATTTTCTGCCAGGAACAGGACATCCTCTTCATTCATAGCAACCAGGTTGCCGTTGTAGGTAGCCTCAACAGGCATCTCCAGCTCAACGCCGTAGATAGCATTCAGACTGGTTTCGGTGAAGCGCAGGTTATCGGGAACCACAACGTGGAGCGTTCTGCTGCCGACCACGGTACCGTCAGCCAGAACCAACTGTACTTCTACATCGCCGTTAGCAATGGCGGTGAACACACCATCCGCGATGGAACCGATGGTATCATCGCTCACCTTCCATGTCGCGCCTTCGGGAATCTCGGCAGCGTTGCCGGATTCACTGACACCAACAGCCTCCAATTCCAGGCTGGTACCGATAGTCAGATAATCATATCCGGTGTAGATTGCCGCATGATGGAACTCATTGGAGATCTTAGCGGTGGAAACAACAACCAGAGAGGAGCTGACGCTACGTGCATAGCCGTCAGAGGGGCTGTTGACGACGGTAACTTCGTCACGGCCCTCGGCCTTGGCTGCGAAAGTGGTGGAACCGCCGCCGTCCAGATTCATGGCGATCACACAGCCGGCATCCACCATGATCTGAGCCATTTCCAGATCGCTGCCGCCGCAGGAATAGGGTTCCTGACGGCCGTCCAGGACCATCAGAATGACCTGACCGTCGGCAGTGATACCAACACAGGTTCTGGACGCGCGGCTGTTATAGTAAGAGTCGTAGTGACCCACAACGGACTTGCCGTCACGGACCAGCATAATGCTGCCGCCGATAGCTTCAACGACACGGTCCTTGTAAGTGTTCCACTCAGAGCCGGTACCAATAACAGCGCTGCCGTCATCCAGAATGGCAAAGAAGTTGGCACCGTTGGCACCCTGATAGGTGACACCTTCCATGACCAGAGCGCCACTGGGCTTACCGGTAGACATGTTGTAGAAGTCACCGTTAACACCCACGACGGTGGAGTAGTTTTCGATGTGCTTGTGGTTTTCGGCTGCGGCGGCCATCTGGTCGGTAACACGAGCCATGCCCCAGCCCTTGGAAGGATCGTTATCCTTGTAGTTAGCCTGGATGGTCAGATCGTCTCTGGCCACATCCACCTTGGCGATGTAGTAAGCCAGCTGCTTGTCATCGGCAGTGAAGGCCAGCTTGATGGTCTGGGTCACGCCGGGAGCAATGGTGCTGGTGGTGGAGGAGAACTCGGTGTAGTAGGGATTGCCGGTGGGCTTTTCTACTTCGCCCTCACCGCTGCCGCCTTCATTGCCGCCCTCGTTGCCGCCTTCATCGCCGCCGGACTCACCGGTGAGCCGGTCACCGGCCAGCTGGTACAGATAGTCAGCGAAAGCATAGCAGCAGGCATAACGCAGCTCAGCCTCGTCGGTCAGTTCCCGGTCAGCTTCCAGAATGGACAAGCCGGGATTATTGGCGTAAGCCTTGTAAACAGCCGTGCGGACATCTTCCTTGGTCATCAAGCCAGTGAAGCGGTTGTTCATGAAATACTCAGCACGGTCAGCATCGGTCAGAGTCTCCAGGAAGTAGCCCTCGAAAATAGTGCTGAGGGACTCGCCGGCTTTGACCTTGGAGTTGATGTAGTAGGCATCCATATCGCCGTAGAAGTCATCCATGCCGAAGGCGCCGGAAGCATCCACGCCGAAGCACTTTTCCAGGATGAAAGCCGCCTTCTCATCGATGGTGCCTTCGGGAACATTGCCGTAGTCACGGCTGAACTGCATCAGGTCGCACAGGTCACCTGCCCAGCCGCCCAGGTCGCCGGAAGCAACACCGGACACATAGGCGATGTTCAGCGCACCGAACATGTGGCCAAAGTCAGTCTGCTGACCGTTGGGAATGAGGAAATCGTCCTCAACGATGTTCCGCAGGCAGTGGGCATGGGTGCCGTTGGCAGCATCCTGTGCCGCGACATAATCGACGAACACGGTGATCTCCTCGCCGGCCAGGGTCTTCCAGTTACCATCCAGGTATCTTTCGACGCCGGTACGGATATAGTTGATCATCAGCTGGGGAACCTTATAGCTGGTATTTGCCGCGGCAAACTCACCGGCATAGGTCTCCAGAACCTTCAGGCAAGCCAGGAAGGTCTCGTAATCCTTGACTTCCGGTTCATTGTCAGCAGTGACGGTCTCCCCGTTCTCATCTGCAACAGTTTCGGAAGCCTGGGTTTCCTGTTCGCTGTCCCGCTCAGTCTCATTCTCTGTGGCAAAAGCTGTCACAGGAGTCATCAGACTGACGCACAAAGTCAGCGCCAGGATCATTGCCAGAATTCTCTTAAAATCCTTCATTGCACTTCTCCTTCGTCACGTAATCTTCCGATCACAAAATTTATCTGTTCCTGCATTGCATACAGGACATTTTTCTGTTCATCTTTCAGATTAGACAGATTTCCCGGGTCTTCCATGGTAACAAACACATTTCTGGCTGTTCCCCGGTAGTCGGTAATCTGGCCGGCATTGGCTTCATCCGCACCGATGGTCACCGTAAACAGATCATACCGGCAGCCATCCATCTCAGCATAGAACCGAACATACAGGCTGTCCCCTGTCTGCTCCTGCTCTGTCAGCATGACATCCGCCCAGCGTGCCTCGTAAAACAGTGTCCCCCAAGGTGTTTCCACACCAACGGTGTCCGGATCCGTCTTTTCCGCGGCAGGCGGCTGCACAGCGGCATCGTCATCGTAGTGCGTGCCTTCCGGAAGTGTCTGCTGCGTCGATGCAACGGTCTGGCCATCTGTCGGTGGCACAGCCTGATCGATATCAGCTTTTCCGCAGCCTGCAAGCAACGATGCGAGCAGAATACAGCAAGCAAGTGCTGTTATCTTGATTTTCAACCGTTCAATCACATCCTTTCCTTGAATATACAGAGTCTCACTCTTACATCATAGCACACTCCTCCTGAAATCGCAACCACATTTTTAACTTTTTGTAACTATTAGGTAATGTACAGATGCCAAAAATCCGGAACCGTATCGGTTCCGGATTGACGGATCATGACTTTCTTCCGGGCAGAACGCCCTTGAGCAGCAGGCCCTCCAGCATCAGCTTGGCATTGGAGCGCAGAGGACGGATCACCAGGGGCATCAGCACCACAGTGCTGATCTGCGTGGTCAAAGACGCCAGCGCCGCACCGGCGGTACCCCAAAGGGGAATCATCACAAAATTCAGTACCACATTGATCACTGCGGCACCGCAGTAAATGTATTTTAAATACTTTTGCTTGTTTTCACAGACGATCCAGGCATTTCTGGCACCGCCCAAATAGGAGAAGGCTGTGTACCAGACCACGATCCGCAGCGGTGTTACCGCAGGCAAATAAGCCTCGCCGTACAAAATTCGAATGATCGGTTCCGCCAGCAGACAAATCAGCAGTGAAACACCCGCCGCCATATAGATCACCAGCGCATAAAGCTGCCGGTTGCGCTGCGCAAATAACTGCTTATCCTTATCATAGGCCTTCAGAATCGTCGGGTACAGGGAATCGATCATTGCCTCCAGCACAAAGCCCCAGGCTGTACTCAGTGCCACCGCCAGGCCGTAGTAACCAACCGCCGTTTCGTCCAGCATCTGCTTGAGCATCAGCTTATCCGTGCTGGCATAAATGGAGATCATCAGGCCGGACAGGATATAACTGCTGCTGACAGACAGCAGCTCCTTGGCCTTTTTCCAGGAGAAAGACAGTTTCGGGCCGCCGCAGCGCTTATAGGCAAACAGCAGTACCGCTGCCAGAGCAATGTAATCCACGGAAGTGCCCAGCGCAAACCAGGCAACGCTCTTCCCCGCCACCAGCAGCACCACTTTGTAGGCGGAAACTGCCAGATAGGCAACGATGGTGGCAATGGCAGCATACTTGGATTGAAGCCGGGACTGGAACCACTGCTTGAATGTATCAAACACCTGAAACAGCAGACCCACGGTACTCAGCGCCACCACCAAAATGGTCGTTGGTTCGTTACCCTCCACCATTCTGACAATACCGATAATGGTCAGCGCCGAAAGTATACTGGAAATCAGCCGCAGCACTAAGGTCGTGCCGATAGCGCAGCCTTCCTCTTCCGGATGGTCAACAAAGTTCTTGATGATGACCGAGTTGATGCCCAGATTGCACAGCGACGCAAAGAAGGTGGTATAGGCCGCCGCGTAATCGATGAGTCCGTAATTACCGGGGCCCAGATATCTGGCCGTCAGCACACCCACCAGGAACACCAAAACCTTGTTCACCAGCCGTCCGCCGATGATCCAGCCGGCATTGCGCAGTGTTTTATTCTGTAAGAGTTTTCTTATCATCATATTGATCGTCAGTTCTTCCTTCACCGGCCGTTCTGCTCAGAAGCAGAAACGCGCACATGAAAATATAGACACCCAAGCCACCGGAGAACATAACCGACTCAAAAATGCCCAGCAGCACTGTGCAGATGAAGCCCAGCATATACAGCTGATCGCTCTGCTTTCGGTAGCGCTTACCTTTCTGGTAGATGTATACCGCCAGCAGCACGCATACCAGAATCAGTACCGGAACGCCGTAGGAAGCAGCTATGTCCATGTGGGTGTTGTGCGTCTGGCCGGAACCGGATTCGCCGGTTACCTTGAAATAATCGCCAAACAGGGGATATTCCCGGATGACCTTCAGCGCAGGCGCCCACTCCTTCACCCGGGAGTTCAGCTTCTTACCTTCGCTAACCAAAAATCCGAACAGCTTCTCCACCCAGGAAGCGTTGATCAGCGCCATATACACCAAAGCAAAGGCTGCCGGAATGACTGAAATGACACCAGCTACCGGACGACTGATCCGGTTGGGTACGGTAATATGAAATGTGTCCCGAATCCACCCGCGCAGCAATACACAGCCAGCCAGTGCGGTAAACAGCAGCATCACCAGCAGGCCGTTTCGGGATGTGGTATCAATAACGAAGATGCCCATCATAACCGCAAGCTCTCCGTGGATGACCTTATCCCACAGATCCCTTACCGTTACTGCACGGATAACCTCCAGCATATAAATGCAGGTAAAGAAAATAGCGGTCAGATTGGGGTTGGAAAAATTGAATGCCGCATATTTGGTATGCTGATTGTTCAGCGTATGCATCTGACCCTGAAATAGCATGTGCGCAAACAGCAGGTAGATTGCCACCACATCCACCATGCAATGGAGGAATTCTCTTAAGCGGTGGCCGGCGCGCATTTTGTTGCTTGCCTGAAGCAGCATCAGCGTCATAGTAAACATGACCCATTTCTTAAAATAGCTCAAGCCAACGGCTGCGTTATAGATGCGCACATTGATCAGCACATTGATCAATGCCACAGCCGCAGCGGCAAGCATGATCCAATCCGTCTTATCAAAACCATTTCGTAAGCCGCACAGCCACAGCAAGCCGGTCACGGGAAAGGTCACTGTAAAAAACAGGCTGCTCAAGCCGTTCAGCCCCGCCACTCTGGCCATGATAGCGCCGCCAAGCGCAACGAACAAAATCTGAAACAGCAGTACATCAATCTTCTTCATTTTCATAAGAGACTCCTGTACACTTCCGTGAAAGAGCGAACCATGGTTTCGGCACTGTAGGCTTGCTTCCCCTGCTTCGCGATTTCACCGTAATCCAGATCTTCCTTTGCCAGCCATTTACGAACGAAACGTTCCAGTCCGTCCAGATCGCCGAACTCCGCAAAATCGCTGTAGCTGTCCAGCGCGATCTGTTCCGGCGCGCCGGCCTTGAAGCCCACCACCGGCGTACCGCAGCACAAACTTTCCGCACAGGGCATGGAGAAGGTTTCCTTTTGGCTGACCAGCACCGACAGCTTTGCCCGGCGGTATAGCCGCGCCAGTTCCTGCTGATCGGTGATCACACCCAAGAGCTTCAAATTTTCCGGCAGATCGGCAGATTCCTCCGCTCTGCCCGCCACCACGAACTGAGTATCCGGCAACCGACGAGCCAGTTCCGCCAGATACCAGCCACCCTTCGCGTGATCCCGGTCATTTTTAAAATGGGCCGTCACATGCAGCACCATATTCTCCCGCTGCCGGGCAGTATCCGGGTAACAGAAGGTATTCTCCGCGTCCACACCGTTGAAAACGGTCACAAAGCGGAAATCTCTCAAAATATCCGATTGTCTGGCTCTGTCCTCCGTCCAGGGAGACACGGGGCAAATCACACAATCGTTTTCAAAGCCGTGGAAGGCAGCCTTCATGGCCTGCCAGGACCGGCCTGTATGGTCAAAAAACAGGCTCTTGGTGGCCTTCCTCTTATCCGGACAGCGCTTGCAGCCATGGATCCATTGGTCACAGGCAAAAGCATGTCCGCAGTTGGCGGTGTACATGAACTCCGCATGAAGAGACACCACCGTCCTGATCTTCTTTTTCTTCAGCCACCGAATCAGGCTGTAGATATTCACAAAATAGCCATTGATACACTGCAGGTGCACAACATCCGGCTTTTCCCGCAGGATAATACGCTTTGCTCTGGCGGTAGACAGCAGACAGCCGCCGTACATCATGCCGGTAAACCGGGACAGCAGGTTATTCACCTTGCCGTACCAATCCGGACACAGCCGGATCACACCGGGATCATTGGTGTCCTTGCCCCGTCCATAAATTACCAGGGACTCGTGTCCCGCAGAGCGCAGGCCATCATGGATCACCTTCGTGATCTTACCGGTGCTTTTCTCACCATATACATTGTTGACCTGCAGTACCTTCATGATGCTTCCTTCTTATTCGTGATCAGCCGCAGACGCTTTCCAGGATCTGCCGCAATTGTTCGCCGGTTACCTTTGTATCGTGATAGCTACGGGCTGTAGCCAGAGCATTGCCCACGACCCGATCCCGGTCATCCGCATCCGTAAATGCCTTCAACAGCATATCCCGCAATTCCTCACGGGATACAGCAGTAATCGCGCAATCATTGCGCCGCAAATGCAGCATAGAGGAAATGCACGCCGGGCCATAAGCCAAAAACGGGATACCGCTTGCCAGAGAATCGGCAATCTTTGTGGAAACAGAATGCTTCACATAGTCCACACTGGCCTCATCAAAGGCTTCCACATGGAGCAAAAGCTGGGATTCTTCCAGTGCCTTGACAAACTCCGCACCGGAAACAAAGGGACACAACCGGATAGATCGATAACACCGCAGAGAATCCAGAATCTGGGGATTTTTTTCTGCCGTGAAGATTTCCAACCGGTAATCCGTACCCATTTCCCGGTTGATAGCGTCCAGTTCACAGCCGATCTCCCCCAGGGACACAAACCGGTTGCAGCGGATATTGCCAAAATAGCGGATCGTATTGGGACTTTCCGCCGTTTTAGGAGCAGATGCCGCCGCGATTCCCGCGCCGGTCATCAATTTTGTCGCGGTTACAGCAAACTTTTCGCCATAGTCCTCTTTCAGTTCATCGCTGATGGCCACAAGATGGGCCGTATTGGCCATCAGTTTTTCTATCTTCCGCTGCAGCAGCCGCAGCCGCAGCCGATCCAGCCAGGAATCCGGCTTTTTCACAAAATAATATTCATCGCAGACATAAGTCACAATGGGAATTTTTCTGTCCTTTGCAATCCGCAAAGCAAAATTATGGATGAATTTAGCAACGCCGGGGGCCACAAAAATACAATCCGGCGCTTCCCTTTCCAGCCATTTTTTCAGTTCCGGGCTGTACCACCGGGACAGCCGCCACAGGGCATCCCGTCCCAGCCGCCGCAGAGCGGACTTATTTTTCCTGCTGCGATACAGGGATTCATCCCCCGCATCCTCATAAGCCTGCTGATCCTCACGGATCTGATCCGGGTGGATCTCGCCGCCGGGGTGCTTCAGTTTCAGCAGAGATTTTACCACCTGCTTGTCGGTGATCCGGTAATAGCTGCCGCAATAGTGGCTGTTAGGCAGGGTGGGATAAATATAAAGCTGACAAAGTTCATGGCTTTCAAATCCGGAAAACAGCGACATAAATGTCTTGCCCATATTACTCTGGTTGGTCACCGGATTATGGCTGATGATCAGCACCTTCATGTTATCTCCCACCTTCTTGCAGGCATTTACCGTATGCTTCTGGTGTAAACGTCAAAGCGAACGTCATCCAGATAATGAATATACTTTTCGTAGGAATTCTCCAGATCCACCAGCACCGCGTGCTGCTTTACGACCCGCTGCTCCGCAGGGGGCAACGTCATATAGTCACCGTAAAGCATGGACAGCACCGTGTCAAACTCCCTGGGAATGGGGTACTCCCCTCCCTCAAATTCAGCCATTGTCCGGTCGGTAAACCACACCCGGTCAAACACATTCTTATCAAATCCTCTGCCGCCGCCCAAAAAGGTGTGGACTTTCCCGCTGTCTTTTGCGCCTTTTTTGGCCAGACGCAAAAACAGCTTATTGGGAAGCAGACGGCAAGCTGCCATAATCGCCTTTTTGGTCAGGCTGTCCGTATCATATCCCCGCTTGTCCACGCTCTTGGCAATCACGACCTTGGAGGCATAATACTGAAGCTTCCTGCCCACAGACGTTCCGGCAGCATCATCGCAGGGAAAAATGTCCATATACACACCGTGATGGATCTTGGGATCTCTGGCATGGTATTTTTCCAGGCAGGTGGTTCCGTTCAACCGCAGCTTAGAGAAGAACATGGGCCAATGATCAGAAAATTCCTTCTGCAGGAAAAACTTTTCCTGATCCAGCTCACTGTCCGCCTTCGCAAGGAAGCGTTCATAATCCTTCCGGAGCATCAGTACATCCAGGTCATCATCCCAGGGAATGAAGCCGCCATGGCGCACAGCTCCCAGCATGGTTCCGGCAAACAGCACATAGGGAATATCCAGCTTGCGGCATACCCGGTCAAATTCCTTTAAAATGGTATTCAGCGCCGCCTGATGTTCCTGTAGGGTTGCTGCCATTACTGTTTCCTCCTGCTCACTTTCTAAGGAAGTGGCTGTAAATAAATTTCTTAACACCGTGGGGGCTGAGCATGATCACCAGCTCACCGGCCACGCATACACACACGTCGGTCAAAGACGCGTAACCGATTTTGTAAGAATACCACCGGGAGCGGGCGCAGCCGCACAAGGTAGCCCAGGAGCCTCTGCGCTGAAAGGCACCTTCATTGACACGGGCTTTCACCAGAACGCGGTCAAGGTTCTCGGCATAGTTACCGGCAGCAAGAAGCCGCAGATACAGGTCAAAATCTTCGCTTCTGCGAAAATCCCGGTAGCCGCCCACAGCCTGCACCGCGCAGCGGCGGTACATTACCGTCATGTTATTAAAAGGCTGACGCCGGCGGGCAAACTTGCGGATCTGCTCATTGGACAACGGCACCTTACGCACAGAAAAGGGCACAGCAGGATCGTCACCAAATTCCTCGATGTGTCCACCCAACACCTTCAGCTCCGGGCATTCGGTAAAGCGCCTGAGCTGCATTTCACAGCGCTCAGGCACCGCAATATCATCCGCATCCATCTTGGCTACCAGATCATACCTGCAGTGCTGCAAGCCGATATTGGCGGCGGCACCGATGCCGACATTCTCTTCCAGCCGGACAATGTTAAACACACCCGGATTCTGCTGACGGAATTCATCCAGTGCGCGATCCAATTCTTCTGTCAACGGGCCGTCGCAGACGATCACGATGTCGTCACTGGTTACCGTCTGATCCAGCATGCTTCTGATGGCTGTCACAAACTGCTTGGGGTCTTCCTTGTGATATACAGTCATCAAAACAGAATACTTTTCCATCATACAGCGCCCTCTCCGGAAATTACAGTTTTCACAGTCAGCAGCAGGCATTTGATATCCATTTTAAAAGAACACTGTGCAACATACTGTGCATCCAGCCGTACTTTCTCCTCAATGTCCAGATTGTCCCGGCCGCTGACCTGTGCCAGACCGGTGATGCCCGGACGAATTGCGAACACACCGCAACGCATTCTCAGATCGTTCAGTTCCGTCTCTTTCAGACAGATGGGGCGGTATCCAATGATGCTCATGTCGCCCTTGATAACATTCCACAACTGCGGCAGCTCATCAATACTGCTGCGGCGCAGGAAATCACCCAGTTTGGTTATATACTGCTCAGGGTTCTCAATGGTGCGGGTGGCTACATCACCGGGAGCGGATGTTGCCATGGTTCGAAACTTGTAGATAGTAAAGGGTTTGCCATCCTTGCCCATACGCTGCTGCAGGAACAGCACCGGACCGGGAGAATCCAGCCGGATCAACAGTGCCACCACTGCCATAGGAATCAGCAGCACCAATCCTGCCAAAAGCGCCACCACAAAATCTATCAACCGTTTCATATACAAATAACAGCCACCGTTCGTGACACTGACTTTCAGGATCTCTGTCTTTGCACAATGGGGTACGGCATTTTTTGTTTCTTCTTTTGTTGCCATTGGCACCGAAATCCCCCCTCTAATAGTATAACACAATCTCTATTTTATAAGCAGTTATCAGTAAAATATGATTTCACCTGCAAATGCACATTCCATTTCACGCTAACGATAACATAACATACCCGAAAAATCAACCCTGAATCCTGTTGCTCCCATCACTTGTCAGAATGCGTCCAACTTTCTCACCGTTATTATACGAATTCACCGCCAAACAAATTGCAAGCACCGGCATGTTGCTTCAAAACAGGTTCAAATCCCGCATCGGAGCCAATAAGAAAACCACCCCGCAGGGTAGTTTTCTTATTGCAGCTTGACCCTAATTTTAATACAAATGCACCCCCTTTTTAGGTTAGGGGGTGCAAAGTCTTTTTAGGGGGTGCATTTTGGGGTCAGGGGGTGCAAGCGTGCAGAAATCTATTTCAAATCACTTGTTTCCTAATTTCTGAAGCCACTCTGCGGGCAAAACATATTCCTTACCATCAATAGAAATCGAATATGCCAAATCGTTATATGAGGTAATATCCATTCGCACTGCTAAATTAGGTTCTTCCTCGAAAAATCCATAGACTACGCCATAAACATAACAGTTTTCCAGCAGTCCATCCGGTTTCTTAATTAGATCATATAAGCCTGCCTCGCGAGGATCCTTTTGTGAACGGACATCGGATAAGAACTCTGCAATTTCAGATGCTACAACCATTCCATCACCGCAAGTTGTGTGAATTACATCGCTTTCTGTGTTTCCTATACCGGAAACATATTCAAATCGAATACAATTATCTACAACAAAGTCGAATGACGGCAATGAGGTCTTGCGGTAAATACTAAACCATTCATTATCGGGAGCATATCTGATCAGGATGTTGTCATTGTCAGCATCTTTGATAGCAAACATCCCTGTTTGATATGAAAGTCCCAAGTGCTGAGATGTTTTTTCTTCTCCTTGTATGCTGCCGATAAAATTCAAGTCACCCAAATAGTAAAGGACTCCTTCGTTTGCCAAGTGGGTGTACTCAACTCCCGAATTACTAACTATGTTCCCATTTTTATTTTTTGTAAATGTATCTTCTTTTGTAGGAGAACAACCGCACAAAAGTATAAGTGTTACGACGATTAAACATAATACTTTTTTCATATACTTACCTCCGTTCACTTATCTTTTAAATAATTATAGCATGGAAGAAGTTTATTTTCAATAAATTAACGATTTTCGGCTGTAATTCAACGATTACCCCATAAAATCAACGATTATGCCTATATTTTAACGATTATCAATCTTTTAACGATTTGAACTCAGTGAAATATTTGCCTTGCGGCAAATGTGAAATAATTCACTTCGTGAATTGTGAAATTTGATGCTACGCATCAAGTGAAATGAAATAAATCCACTCACGCCCGCAGGCATTTCACATTGCGAAGCAATATTTCACACGCGAAGCGTATTTCACAAATCCCGCAAGGGATTTATTTCGTTGAAAAAGACCTATGCTTTGTATCAAAGCATAGGTCTTTTTCTGGCGGAGATGGAGGGATTTGATTTGCATTTTCATTTCCTGAAGGAAATGAAAATAAATGTGTTGCCGCCGTCGAGACCTGCGGCAAGCAGATGTCCCCCGGACATCTGCATTTGATAGGTTCAAATCCCTCATCGGAACCAATAAGAAAACCACCCTGCGGGGTGGTTTTCTTATTGGCGGAGATGGAGGGATTTGAACCCCCGCACGCCTTGCGGCGCCTAGCGGATTTCGAATCCGCACCCTTCAGCCACTTGGGTACATCTCCATTTAACTCGGTCATTATATCAGCAGACCCTGAAAAAATCAAGTTATTT
>JAZURG010000150.1:0-9208 GCA_045606145.1 Faecousia sp. | reverse complement strand
CGTGAAGGCGTTGCTGTTATGCGTTACGAGGGTGTTGACGTTTCCATCACCGGTAACTCCACCAACCCCACCCGCTTCCAGCATCCCGTTGCCGGCACCTACAAGAAGGAGTGCATGGAGACCGGTCGTAAGTACTTCTCCGTTGCTTCCGGCGGCGGCACCGGCCGTACCCTGCACCCCGACAACATGGCTGCAGGCCCCGCTTCCTACGGCATGACCGACACCATGGGCCGTATGCATGGTGACGCTCAGTTCGCAGGTTCCTCCTCCGTCCCCGCCCACGTTGAGATGATGGGCTTCCTGGGCGCAGGCAACAACCCCATGGTCGGTATGACCGTTTCCGTGGCTGTCGCTGTTGAGGAGTCCCTGAAGAAGTAATCCCCTTCAAAAACACGATATCCCGGCTCATTGGAGCCGGGATATTTTTTCTTAGCTTTCCGAAATTTTCACATAGGGTTTTGAGGTGGGGAACCCGTTCCATACGATGCAGCTTAAGATTGTTTATCTCTCGTAGGTGCAGATAGTAATGAAGTAGGCACCGTTTTGGCAATGATCATAATTCTCATTTCTCGCATGAATACCCACGGTGTTTTCCCATCCAAACGGGAAAAGTGGGATAAATATTAGCTCAGAACTTTTCGCTGCGGCTGCGCTCGCAGAGGAAGTGGGCATCGCCCTCATCAGGATAAAGGAAATAACTGAACTGCTCAGGGCCAATTTTTAAAAGTTTGTTGGTTTCTTCACGATTAAGGAGAACGACCTGCAAACAAACCACTGTTTTCAGCAGACCCATTTTGCAGCGAAGAATTCCCACATCCTCAACTACCTGCGGCATTTCTAAGAACGCAGAAACCATTTCTTCTTCGTCATTGGATGCCCACTCCACACTGTGACCATATGTAATAAAGGACCCGGCTGCAATCGGATAGTGTGCAACACCCAACAACTTATTAAAATACCAGTTTGCGATTTCTTTGTTTGTCATATCTTCGCTGGGATCAATGAACATCATATATTCGTTACGATTGCCCAAAGCGTTCTTGGGCACAGGCATTTTGTAATCGCTGGCGCCCATCGTCACCAACTTCCAGTAAGGGTAGGCATCGTTGGGGCTGTAAAGCAAAGCATCAATATGCGGTTCCATAACGATGGGATGTAGTACCGTACAGTCATTCTGTCGAAAATATGTATCAAAATGCCTGGTCAGCTTATCCATTTCCTTTTGATTCATCTCGGTCACCCTTCCATTGAAATTGATAAATTTTGCCGGATTATTGTACCACAATTTAACCAGCGGTGCAATATGCTTTTCTACACAACAGCCTGTCCAGGGTATATAATCCATACCCCAAAACGATCAATCCGATCAGCAAGGTGGCCATCCATAAACCAAAGCCGGACCAGCCAAGCCGCTCAACATTCAAAAAGAAATAGGGATACACAATGGCGAGTGTTCTGCCCGCAGCATTCGCAACCGCCGCTCTGACAAGAATATAAATCACATATACCACAGGGATCCCAAGCGCAGCCAGTGGATACAGCCACTTTACTGCTCCCCGCCTGTAGAAAACAAGCCAATCCACAAAGAACATGACCGGCAGGATCAGATGATACAGGCAGTTTTTGATGTCCGCAAAATAGGCGATCAAGGAATTGTAGCGATTCAACAGCAAATTATAGGCCAGCGCTGTCAGTAGAATCATGATAACAAATATGTACTTACAAAAGGGCATCAAACCGTGCTCGTAATCTTTTTTCCGAGCGCTTCTAACGAAAGAGATAAGCATAAATACACCGCAAACCATATTGCTTAAACTGGTATAGTACACAAAGGGTCTGGTGCTGAATTTTCCCGTAAAAATACCGAAATCAATCAACGCTCCCAACAATGCCAGCAGACAATATACGCTGCAAAAACATAACTGTGCCGCTCTCTTTTTCATGGCAGCCACTCCTTTCACCGTCATTTTAGCTTATACGGGTCGCTGTGTCAACGCTATACCATCTATACCGCCGATACCTCCTATCAGTAATTCCCCTCTTGCATACGCAACAGAAATGGTGTATACTCGGTTAAAACAAATACAATGTCTGGAGGATCCATGATGGCACAAAAGTCCAATGCAGAAATCGCGCAGCAGATGCCCGGTATTGTTTGCTGGGGTGATTCTTTGACCGCCGGTGCAGGTGGCAACGGCATCACTTATCCTTTAGCTCTGGAAGCACTGCTTCGTGAAAACATTGAAAACATGGTCATTCCTGTGGTTAATATGGGTGTAGGCGGAGAAAGTTCTATCACCATCGCAGGTCGGAACGGTGCGATTCCCTATGTTCTCAGTGAAGACCTAATCGTACCGGCTGATAACACACCGGTAGATATTTATTTCACTTCCGCAGGTGGTCAGAAAGTAGCACCCCTTCGGCAGGGGCAAGCCGGTGTCAATCCCGTGATCATAGAGGGCATTGAAGGAACACTTTCCGTTATACAGGAAAGCTACGTCAGCAAAGAATACTTCTACCAGTTTACCCGCTCTGTTTCGGGTGAGTCCAAAACCATTCCGTCCGGCACCCAAATTATCACTGCCGCCAACTTCCAATATCTTGACTATGTTCCAGTGATTTTTATTGGACAGAACGGTGGATACGCGGACTTTGGTGATCTGATCCGCCAGCAACGGGCGATCATCAATCATCAGACAGCAAACCGGGACCGGTTTATCATCGTCGGTCTGCATACCAAAACATACGAAAGCCGTTCCGCATTGGAACAAGCCATGCGCGAAGAATACGGTGAGCAGTATATTAATCTAAGGGAGTATATGTCGACCAGAGCAATGGCAGATGCCGGTCTGATTCCAACTCCGGAGGATATCAAACTTATGGAATCCGGTGCCACTCCCTATAGTCTTATGGTTGCTGACCACTGTCACTTCAACAGCACCGCCTATCAATTGATCGCCAAGCTCATTTATGATACTATGGAAAAACTGGGTTATTTTGGCGATGCGCGCAACGCATAATTTTTTCCTATGCAAAAAAGCGGGTAAGTGTTTACGCACTTACCCGCGTTTTTACTTTTTGTTTACATAGGCCAGAGATTCTTTTAGATACTGTTCCCAGGGGAATGTACCCTCATAGTACCGCCAGCCAAAGGCTCTGCGGATGCCCTCACAAAGCAGTGTCAGTTTTTGCTGCATGGTATCCGATGTGAAATACTTCTCACAGCCGTCCATCAATGCATATTCAAACACGGTTGCTCTGTCCTCGTGGGCAAAGGTCATAGAGTAGGCATCAATAAATGCCCGGTTCTCATCTTCCAGATAGGGACTGTCCCTGTGGGATTCATACTCAGCATAGCTATTGTCGTATTGGAAACCCTCAGGATTGTGCATGGGCCAATAGTCATACTTGGAGCTATGGGCATTCACATAGGTGCTCATAGCATGGCACAGCTCATGGTAGAAATTCTGCTCGATCTGATCGCAGACAACCAGTGTCATATAAGACTTCTGCTTGATCCAGTACTGCAATCCGTCGTCAGCAGCAGGTACATCATACCGATTTGGCACAATGGCTCTGACCAGATTGATCTGCAATTTTGGGTTATCCGAGGATGTACCGATCACTTTAAAAAAGTCCTTGGGGAACCGGGCCATGGCCTTGTCCAAAGCTTCCAGCGCCTTCTTATAGGCAGGCACCTGATATTCCGCCACAAAGCTGTAATCATCCGGTTCTACCGGCTGATCGCCCAGTAAAATATCCACATAGTATTTCTTGGAGATATCCGCAGCCAGTTGTTCGCACTCAGCCAGACCCGCTGTATCCGGATTCTGGGCCGTATAACGGGTGCCGATCCGCACAGTTTCATCGCTTCCGCCGGAGGCATATTCCCAACGGCAAAGAATCACGCTGCGAGTATCCGGATCCCAGGCGGAGAACCACACAAACTGCCCGCTGGAATCCTCTGTAAGCATAACCGCGTGGGTAACGCCCTGCAGTGTAACCCCACCCAAAGCCTTACCCTCTGATAATTCATAAACGGCAATTGTAGTGGAATTCTGGTTCTCGTCAAGCTCTGCAGCCGCGTTGCTCTTTGGCAGAATATACAGGGTATTGGATTGATCGGCCATAGCAAGACTCTTCAGTGAACCGCTTTGATTACCTACCAGCACTTCACCAACAGGGCCGTCCATGCGGCGCACCAGATAGCTTTCGTCCCAGCTGTCAATGCTGATTAAGTAATCATCCCGGCCAAGCTTTTGGCCGTTCTTTGCAGAGTAAAACGCAGTATAGCTGTCACCGTCCGCGTCTGTTACAATGCAGCGAATCACTGTATCCCCAAACAGCAATTCAGTGATCTGCACCTGCTGCACATTCAATTGGCAGACCAGTCTGGGAATTTCCGTAGTCAGGTTCAATGCACGGATCTCGTTGTCTACACAATAGAAAGCCGTTGTCAAATCCGACGACAGCACCGGTGTGCCTGTCATGCCTTCCGGCATATCGATTTGATCCACTTCGTGGAACATACCGTCCAGCACTACGATGCAGTTTTGCGCAGCGTCAAAATACGCGATCTTATTCTCCGAAGCACCTGCGCTGCCGGCAATGGGAGGAATCACAACATCACGCTGAGCTGAGGCTTTCACTATACCGTCCTGCGTTGAAAGGCGGGTCATGGTTGTTGTTTCTTCGTCGCACGCAAACACAACAATATCGCCGTCCAAATTGTAGATACCGGTGACGGCACCGCCTTCGACAGAATAAACCTTTACCGCGCCTTCCGTATTCTGTTCCAGAGCACTGCCACTGATGTACAGGCTTACCGGCGGCATTGTGGGCTGCTGTGTGGTTGTACCGGGCTGTGTTCCTTCAGTCGTGTTGTTTGGGCCATCTGTGTTGCATCCGCTCAGCATCAGCACCAGAAATAAAAGCCAAACGATCCATCGTTTCATTCTTACTGTCTCCTTGCTAAGGTATAATCATCGCCCTGCCGATAATATGGGCAGCGGATCTGGTTGGTAGCAAAAATACGGTAGTATTCGTCCTCATCCAGATCCATCATGCAGTAGTATTCATCATATTCTTCATCGTAGTCGTAATGCCAGCAGGTTTCGCATTCGCATCCGCCCATGGTCATTCCTCCTGTTCTCCCCTGTTACAGGGTACACAAATAGCTGTGAATGTCAAAAGCTTTCAGTTTTTCATCTTTGCGCAGGTACAGCGGATGGTGGGGATGCCCCTTTTTGCTGACCGCGCCGGCGCAGCACCACTTTGCTCCCAGCTCCTCGCCCACAGCCAGCATATCCCGCAGACATTGGGGCAGATACTCCCGCTTTTCAATGATGGTACCCCATGCAGCCCATACAGTAGGTGCCTCGGAAATGGACAGCACATAGCGGAAAGCCTCCAGATTCTCCCTGTGCAGCATCATATTGCATTGCCGCTCCATGGCATCGGGGTCCGTTGCACGCTGCGCATACACATTGAACATAATAAAGCTGTCAAAACCATTGCCCAGAGCGATCCGCTCTACAGACTTGAGGGTATTATCCAGATCCCCCGGCTGGGCGGTGGACGGATTGATTCCGATGCAGATCAGCGGATTCTTTCCACGAGTACCCAATATGTACCGGTATTCCGAATAGAAGTTGGGCGCATAAAGCCACCTTTCAATATCGTAGTCAGGGTTGGGGGTATTGGCGGCCTGCAGTGCCTGAGCAAAGGTCACCAGTTCCAGTTGTGCAGTATCTGTCCTTGGTATGTGCATTTCTCAGCCCTCCACCGGCGGGAACCAGCAGCTGTTATCGGGATCGTAGAAGGCGCAATCTTCCTTCGTCATGCCACGCTGATGGCACCAGCCGTCAAAGGCTGTATCCATAAAATCGTACACATCCTTCATATTGCTTTGCAGCTGCACAGATCTGCCGTCACGCAGATACAGCTCGATCAGGATACTGCCGCCCTGGTTTTTATAAAGCTGCTGACCCTGAATATCGCTATAGCGGTATGTAGTGCTTTTCTTGCCAAAGGTAGTAAGCACAAAGCTGTCATTATCATAAAACACACCGAATGTCAAATAATAGACAATTAAGGCGATTCCCACAACAATCAGCAAAATTCCACCAAAAATCAGCAGACTGGTATCGTTGGTAATACCGGAAAAGAGCGAAGAGATACCCAAAACCGTCAAAAGCAGGCCACCGACACCGTAGTATTTATTCAGACGTACAGACCTTCCGCTGACATGCTGGGGTTTATTGCGGAAAACTTTTTCAAATCCCTTGTCCAACAGCCAGCACAGCAGAAATGTACCGGCAATTACCAACACAATGACCATTTTTTCTCCTTTATGCCCAAAGCACGCAATCTACAGGAATATCGTGTTCTTCTGTTTCCAAATGGGGTAGCATCTGGAATTCATAACACAGCGCCAAAGTAGGATGCTCCGGCTCACGCTCTAAAAATTTGTCGTAAAAGCCGCCGCCATAGCCGATACGGTGACCCATGGGATCAAAAGCCAACCCCGGCATCAGAACCAGTGCCGTTTTGTCCTGGGCAACAGGCCCGTCAGCAATAGGCTCCGGAATACCCGCATAGCCTTTTTCCACCTGTGTCAGATCCTCCAGATAAATAAAAACCATTTCATCGCCAACAACTTTCGGAACGGCGACCTTTTTTCCATCCTTGAGGGCCTGTTCCAGCAAGGGAACCGTTCTCACCTCTTGATTATACGGCAGATATCCATATACGGTATGCGCCTTCTGATACAAGGAAGACGCGGCAAAGGCCTTGCCAAGCGCTTCGCTTCGGGATACAATTTCTTCCTCTGTCATCATGCGCTTACGCTCGCGAATAGCGCGGCGCAGTTCTTTTTTATCCATCATCTTCCTCCTTGGGGGTGCGGAACATCCGAAACCACAGCCACACAGCAGCCTGTCCCAGAATTCCCAGTAAGAACAGTTTCCAGATATTAAAGCGGGTAAAGATCAGCATGGACAAATACAGGCTCACCAAGCTACCCCACACGATCAAAGAGACCAGCAAAAAATTCAGACTGTACTTGCGCCACGCAGAGCGAAGGCAAAGCAGCACAATGGCATTGACAGGCACCGCATAAACAAAACCGATCCAAGACTTAGGCAGATCCATAGAAGACAGCACTACATACACAAAAAGCGCCACAAACCACACCAAAATGGAAACCAGCATCTGGATCACATTTTTGTTGACACGGCGCTTGGGAGCAGAAGCTGCCTGCTTCACAGAAGACACAGCCGAAGTATTGCCGATCAGCGCATCAATGCCAACACCAAACAGCTCCGCGATCTGGGCAAGGGTCATCACATCCGGTACAGATTCACCGCGTTCCCACTTGGATACCGCTTTATCCGAGTAATTCAGTTTTTCTGCCAGTTCCGCCTGAGTCATGACACGCTGCTTCCGAAACGAGGCAATGTTGTTTCCAATTTGCAGCTTCAGCTTTTCGCTATCCATACACAGCCTCCAATCAATAGTTCATTTCATTATACCAAAAAAGCGAAAGATTTGCAACCAAAAATTCCGGAACTCAAGAAAACAGAAAAACAGCCCGAACAATTCGGGCTGTTTTCATCATAATCATGTATGTATCAGTCATCCGGAAACAGCAGTTGATTGCAGTACTGAATGATAGAGCTTCTGGTAACGATACCAATAAAAGTATCCTTATCATCCACCACGGGAACAAAGTTCTGACTGCTGGCCCGCTCCACCAGATCGTGCATATTGGTGGTTACCCGTACAGGCACATAATCCTTACGCCTTACGATCTCCATCATGCGATGTGCTTCCGCCTGACGCATATCCATATAGCATATATTTTTCAGCGCCCACAACAGGTCACCTTCGGAAAGGCTGCCCCGGTACTCACCCCGTTTATTCAAAATTGGCAGTGCCGCGTAACCGGCGGACTCCATCTTTTCCAGCGCTTGCCGTATCGTATAATCATCCTGTAAAAAAGCACACATTGCTTTGGGCTTCAGAAAGAACAAAATATTTTTCATAGCGGCTCCTTTTCTGCTCTTCATCAGGGTATCTACCCTATTTGTATTATAGCATATTCAACGCAAGAAAGCATTAGAATTAATTGTAAATAAGCTGTAACGATGCCAAAGTTTTCTCGTGAACTTTGTGTATTTCGCACAATTCTACTGATGCTGATAGCCGGTAGAATCCATATTCTCTCATAAAGAGAGCGCCGCACAACGATACGTAGAGCCATTATTGAGCCTTTTGTGGTAATCTGTAAGCAACATACGAAAGGCGGTATACCCATGAAACGAATAAGACTTAAAGACCGTGTACTTCCTGTATACTCCATTGGTGAGGAACGAATGAATATGATCACACACATTGTAGGCGGAGGCCTTTCGGTGATTTTCTTTGCGCTTTGCTTAATAAAAACCATACCCCAGGGGGGGATCAAGCTGGCAACCAGCATCGTCTACGGTTTGGTTTTACTGCTGGTATACACCATGTCCAGCATTTATCACGGACTGCGCACCAACACGTCAAAAAAGGTTCTGCAGGTATTGGATCACTGTGCCATCTACGGTTTGATCGCGGGCACCTACACACCTATTGTTCTATGTGCCATTGCTCCCAAATATCCGTGGATCGGCTGGGGCTTGTTCGTTTTCCAATGGATCCTGGCCATTACAGCGGCAACACTAACCGCCATCGATCTGAAAAAGTACAAGGTGTTTTCCATGATCTGCTATATCGGCATGGGCTGGAGCATCATTTTCTTTATACCGCAGGCAATGGATGCCCTCTCCCCTGCCGGCTTCTGGATCCTGTTTGCAGGTGGTGTTGCCTATACTATCGGTGCCGTCCTCTTCGGTCTGGGAAAACACCTGAAATGGATGCACTCGGTATTTCACATTTTTGTTATCCTGGGAAGCGCCCTGCAGTTTATTACGATCATTCTGTATGTCCTATAAAAGCATGCCGTGACAATCCGTCACGGCATGCTTGGAGACTGTCAAAAAACTATGTCATTACCATGCCGGTGCGCACACCGGTATGCCAATCGTTTTTCGAAAATATAAAGATTCCCGAACCCTGTTATTGCGGTGTGCCTCCCGGCGGGCTCCCTTTCTTGTTCCGGCAAGAAAGGGAGAAAAGAAGCCGGGTCAAGGGGCGCTACGAGCAAAAGCGCCCCCTT
>JAZURG010000149.1:0-2865 GCA_045606145.1 Faecousia sp. | reverse complement strand
CGAGAACTGGACGGATTGGAAGAAGCGCGCCTTGCGGATAAGAAATATGGCTCCACAAAGCAGGGCATTGCCCCGTTCTATTCCGATAAATATCAGAAAAAGACCATCATGGCTGGCGAACTGCTTTACCCGGAGCATTTTCGGGAGCATCTGAACGATCTGCTTGACTGGAAGGATCTGACACTCACCGGTGTCTACGGTGCGGAACCGGTAAAGGTTGAGGAACTTCAGGAGTGGATCGACACTTATTGTGAAAAAATCAAGCCCTTTATCTGTGACACAGGTGCGTTCCTGAGAAAGGCTCAGGCAGATGGAAAGCAAATTCTCTTTGAAGCACAGCTGGGTGCCTTGCGGGATCTGGACTACGGTATCTATCCTTACACCACATCCTCCAATGCCATTGCCTCTTACGCTCCGGTAGGATCCGGGCTGCCCTCTGCCAAAATCGACGAGGTCATCGGCGTAGTGAAAGCCTATTCCACCTGCGTGGGGGAAGGTCCCTTCGTTTGCGAGATGTTCGGTGCGGAAGCAGAAGCACTTCGGGAAGCCGGTTTTGAGTATGGCGCGAAAACCGGCCGTCCCCGCAGAGTTGGTCCCATTGACATTGTGGCTACCCGCTACGGTGTTCAGGTCCAGGCAGCTACCAATATCGCACTTACCAAGCTGGATGTGCTTAGTTATCTGGACAAGATCCCGGTTTGCACCCATTACACGGTTGGCGGTAAGGAAACGGACGAATTCCCATTCCCCTCTGTGCTGGATAGTGCCAAGCCGGTGATCGAGTATATGGACGGCTGGAAGTGTGATATTTCCGGTATCCGCAAGTGGGAAGACCTGCCCGCTGAAGCACAGCGGTATGTAGAATTCATTGAAAAAGAAATCGGCTGTCATGTAGGCTTCATTTCCGTTGGTCCGGAGCGAGACAGTATCATTATTCGTTAAGGAGAATCATTATGACAGAAAAATACGAATCCCCCCTGAGCTCCCGCTACGCATCCGACTATATGCTGCGCCTGTTCTCGGCTGATCACCGTATTCAAACATGGCGTAAGCTGTGGGTATCTTTAGCAAAGGCAGAGAGTGCTTTGGGTCTGCCCATTACAAAACAGCAGGTTGCCGAACTGGAGGAACACATTGCAGATATTGACTTTGCCTGTGCCGCTCAGCGTGAAAAGGAAGTTCGGCACGATGTAATGGCCCATGTATATGCCTATGGCAAGGCAGCCCCGTCCGCTGCGGGTATCATTCACCTGGGCGCAACCAGCTGCTATGTGACAGACAATGCAGATCTTATCATCTACCGGGATGCCCTAAAGTATCTTCGCACGGAGCTGCTGAAGGTAATTGCCAACCTGTCTTCCTTTGCGGATCAATACAAAGCCGTGCCTACTTTGGGGTATACTCACTATCAGCCTGCTCAACTGGTGACGGTGGGTAAGCGGGCCACACTTTGGATGCAGGATCTTTGGTCCGATCTGGAAGAACTGGATTTTGTGATCGGAACAATGAAATTCCTCGGGTGCCGTGGTACTACCGGCACGGAAGCGAGCTTCCTGGAACTGTTTGGCGGAGACACAGCAAAGATCGATGAAATGAATCGCATGATCTGCGCAGACTTCGGCTTTGACGGCTGTTTCGATGTTTGCGGTCAAACCTACCCCAGAAAGGTCGACAGCCGTATTTTGAATGTACTTTCTTCCATCGCTCAGAGCTGCTACCGAATGGCAAATGATATCCGGCTTCTGCAACACGACCGGCAGGTGGAGGAACCCTTTGAAAAGAATCAGATTGGGTCTTCCGCAATGGCCTATAAGCGCAATCCTATGCGAAGTGAGCGGATCTGCAGCCTTGCCCGTTACTTGATGTGCGATGCTATGAATGCGCCTATGACTGCAGCAACCCAGTGGCTGGAGCGGACATTGGACGATTCAGCCAATCGCCGTATCTCAATGCCGGAGGGCTTTCTCTGTGCCGATGCGGTGCTGCGGCTTGCCCAAAATGTAACAGACGGTCTGCATGTCAATGAGAAAATTGTAGAAAAGACTGTAAAGGAATACCTTCCCTTCATTGCTACAGAAAATCTGATGATGGAAGCCGTCAAGCGGGGCGGTGACCGGCAGCAGCTGCACGAGATCATCCGTAGTGCTTCCATGGAAGCCACCGCCAAAATGAAAAACGGTGAGGAATGTGATTTGCTTTCCCGTTTGGCTGCCCAAAAGGAGTTCGGCCTAACAGAAACGGAAATGGATGCACTGCTTACTCCGAGCCTTTACATTGGTCGCTGCGAGCAGCAGGTGGAAGCATTCTTGGCAAAGGTCAAGCCGCTGATTGCTGATGTTTGTACAGACAGAGTCCAGATCAATTTGTGAGGAATGATAGATGGAAGAAAAAATCCTTGTTTTGGACTTTGGCGGTCAGTATAACCAGCTGATTGCCCGCAGAGTCCGGGATCATCATGTCTATGCGGAAATCAAACCCTATAACAAGATTACGCCGCAGGAAATCCAGGCTGCAGGCTATCAGGGAATCATTTTTACCGGTGGACCCAACAGCGTGTACGACGAACGCTCTCCCCATTATGACCCGGCAATTCTAAATCTGGGGATTCCGATTCTTGGTATCTGCTATGGCGCGCAGCTGATGGCCTATATGGCAGACGGACAGGTAAGCAGTGCGGCATCTTCCAGCGAGTACGGCAAAACGGAGACCTTTACCGACCACAGCGTCCTTTTCCGTGGGTTTTCCAATCACAGCATCTGCTGGATGAGTCATACGGATTACATCAGCCAGGTGCCGGAGGGCTTCCGTGTAATCGCCCGTACCGGCAAATGTCCCTGTGCAGCAATGGCGGACGAAAGCAGAAAA
>JAZURG010000148.1:0-2763 GCA_045606145.1 Faecousia sp. | reverse complement strand
TTCGTAATCGTACTGCACCAGATCTGCCAGACGGTAGACACAAGCGCGCTGGGTCTTGCCGAAGATAATGAACTTATAATTGGTTTCAACCAGTGCGACCAAGCCGGTGGAAGGAGAGACATACAGCAGAGGACCGCCGGTGCCCAGGCACTTCAGTTTTTGTGTCTTGTCCTTTGACTTTTTCAGCGGCAGCAGCAACTCATTCCAGATTTTGGTGCCTTTTTCCACCTGTTCAATGTGCGCGGTGACATCACCCAGGGTAGCCTCCACCTTGTCAAAAATCTTGAAGGTCTTCTTGCTGCAGACCTTTCTGCAGATGAAGTTGCCGTCCGCCAGTTTCTGTTCGGAGATCAAACCTACCTCTGCACCACAGATTGCGCAATTATGCTTTGCCATTTTTATTTCCTCCTTGATATTTATAAATAATTATTTATTGCTTTTAGAATTTACCGCCGCCTACATTGCGGGAAGAACCGCCAGAAGAACTGCTGGAGGAGGCCTTCTTGGTACGGGTAACATCCCGATAAAGGAACAGATCTCTGCTTGCTGTGATCTGCATGCTGCCGGACTTTATGTAGACATTTGCCTGTTTCTGCTGCCGGACAGACTTGAGCTGTTTTTTTAGAACGAATGCCACGATGACACCTGCTACAACGCCGATAATCAAGGCAACTACCAGGTTCTTGCCTGCGTTGAATGGGAATCCGTTCAAATACCCATCCAGATAATAGGTACACTGATCTGCGAAGAAAATAAACGCATCGGCATAGTCTCCATCGGATAAATCGGAAACGATCGCTTCGCTGATGGCATCGATCTGATCCATACCGATGGCTTCACCGGCATAACCGTTGCTCAAGATCCGGTATTCCCGGGAGTCCATACACACCAGCAGCAGAACACCATTCTGATTCTCTCCGTAGCCCATATTCATGCTGTCATACACATCTTCCACGAATGTATCAATGCTGCCATCCGAGGTGGGCACGGTCATGATTACGATTTGAGCATCGAACTGCTCACCGATTTTTGATAGTTTTTCTGCTATTTGTGTTTCTTCCGCACTGCTCAAAAGATCAGCTTCATCGTAGATATCTGCCCCGGATGCGGCGGAAGCACTGATGGTGAGGCTTACGCAAAGCATCACCACAAGAAGCATGGTAAGGAGTTTTCTCTTCATGATTCCCACCTCCTTACAGCAACCAAAGCAGGTAGCTCAGTGCGAATACCGCTGTGGCAGCTGCACCGGCAACACCCAACATCCATGTCCAGAAAGCGCTTTTGTCCATAGGAAGGTCACCGGCAATTTTACCTGTCTGGCCGTTGATGCCGAAGGTAAACTTCTGTCCGTTCCATTGTGTGTTCAAAATCCACACGGGATACAATGCGTATCTTGCCCGACCATTTTGCAGATTGATCGTGGTGCTCTCCGGGATCACAGAGGTATAGCCCTGGACAGTAGACGCAAATGCTTCCTCCGTACTCTTCTTGATTCTCTCATTGGCTCTGGCGATGCTGGCATCGGCATCCACATCGTACTTGTCAGCCAGAAAGCCGGACAGAAAGGCGGTTTGGAAATCCACGGCATCACCGATGTTGAAAGGCTCGATGGATTCCATCAAGGTGTCGTCCATCTTAGTGGAGCCGTCCACCGGCACATTTTCAAAACCGATCCCGCCGCCTCTTGCTATGGAGAAATGGTTGGTTTCTGTGTAGTTGTACTGGCTGTCACTCCAGCTACGGGTACGGGTAGCATGGTATCGCACAAAGGCATCCGCATCCGTATCAAACAGCCAGACGGGAACATACAGACCTTTGACTTCCTTGATATGGTTCTCGTCCTTAAATACCTTGGGCAGGAGCAGCTTTCCCTTGTAGTGGTTCTGCAGCGCTGCCACCGCAGCTTTTTTATCCACCTTGAAGGGAATCACCAGATCGGGTTTTAATGCGCCTGCAAACTGACCTGTCATAATGACCGGGTTGCCGCAGAAAGGACACTCCGATGCGCCGGTGGTCTCATCAGCAACAATTTCGCCGCCGCAGGTATTACAGGTATAGATCCGCAGCCCATCCGTCTCACCAGGCTGCCAATCGGAACCGGCAGCGGTATCCCAGGTCATATCCTCGGAAGGTTGTTCGCTCAGTTCCGCGTCATACGCCTGAAGGGTTTCCATTTCAAATTCGGAACCACAGTAGGGGCACTTCATCTTCTGCATTGTGCTGTCAAATTCGATGGCACCGTCACAGCAGGGACATTTGAATTCTTGTAATACAGCCAATAGGTTTCACTCCTTTACTCAGGAATTTTCTGCTGCGCCGGTTACAGCCGGGATCCGCAGCTTTGGCAGAACTTTCCTCCGTCAGCAGGTGCACCGCAGTTAGGGCAGAACTTCGGTCCTGTGGATGCCGGTGCGGGCTCGGGTGTTGGCTGCGGCACAGGTGCTGCTTGTATGATCGGTTGCACAGCCGGGGCGAAGCCCTTCAGCGCTATTCCCTGCATACCTGCACGGAACAGGTCTTCCAGCTCATCGCACTCGCCACGGCGCTGCCGGTACTCAGGGTACAGAGTAGGATCAAAGCCGGTCCTTGTGCTACCGAAGCCGGGACGGCGTTCCACGGTTTCCAGATCAACGCTGTCACGGTTGAGCTGGAATGTGATCTCGTTAAAATAAAGATGATTTACACGGATTTCCGCATGAAAATCATAGCTGTATTCGTAACGGGGAGGATTATAGCTGACTTCCTCGCCTTTGCTGTTACGAG
>JAZURG010000147.1:0-3102 GCA_045606145.1 Faecousia sp. | reverse complement strand
GTCCACACTTGCATACTCGTAGAAATCGTTCAAATCCGATTCTCTCCAGGGTCGCAAGGTAAGACGATCCGTAGTCAGCACCACACCCGTGATGTCGATTCGTTTGTTCATTTTCTTACCTCCTAAATAATAAAAAAACAGTGCAGGCCTAACTTGCGTTTCGGCTTGCACTGCATCTTTTTTATAATCCTAGCTTCGAGATTATCTTAAAAAAGAGTATGACAATGTAAGCCCGATAGTATGATTAGGCATACCATTACCGGACTTGTTATCGACTGCATTGAAGCAATAACGGAACATTGTCAGTTCTCCTTCCCTGTTTTTATGCGATTATACAACTAGAAATATTCGTTGTCAACAGCAATTCTCTATGAAATGTGATAAACGGCGATCTGGATATCCAGACCGCCGCTCAGCAATTAGATTATATATACATAGTTTATTCCAAGTATGACACTAAAGCCAAGGGCCTTATATATTCCTTCGTCGCAGCAGACTGGAAGAGGGTCATAACGAACAATCTTAGCTTATTATTCAAACACCTGCTGCTCTACCTTCAGCAGGTGTCGCTTTCGCCACAGTTTAAAAATACCATAGATGCAAATTGCGCTGAGCACCAGATTGATAAGACCCAGCAGACTCACCATATTGCCCCACAAGAAGTAAAGATACAGATTATAGAAGCCCGAATACAGATTCAATCCGGTAATTGCACTTACAAATTGAATGCAACGGGTCAAATGCCTGATACGGGATTCATTGTCAGAAAACAGTTGGAATTCTCCGTCTGCCTTCTTCTTTCTCATATAAATCCAACGCATATAGGAGCCCACATGCTCTGCCCCGGTTTCCTCCAGAAATTCCATATATTTTACACTCTCGGGGTGCATTGGCTTCTCTTTCAGCAGCTCCAGACGGACGCTGTACTCTCCCGGGACGCAGTCCTCAAACTCATACCGGCACCAGCCCACGCTAACCAAGCTTAATCCCCTGGCAGCCATCTCGTTCAGCCAATGCTCTTCCTTGTCAAAGTCCCAGGCCCAAAACCATTTGCGAATCGTCTTTCTCATAATGTTTCTCCTCCCATGATTTGCCTGCCGTTATTCAGCAGCTCCTGCAGACGGATGATCTCTGCCTCTAATGCTTCTTTCCCGATATTTGTAATCTGGTATTCCTTCTTCCGGCTATCCTTTATCCCAGGCAATGCTGTAATCCAGCCTTTTTCCAGTAATGTATTGATGGCACCGTACAGCGTTCCGGCGGCCAGCCGTACACGTCCTCCAGATAAAACCTCCACATTCTGCATAATCCCATACCCATGCATAGGCTGCATCAGAGAAAGTAGGATGTAATACACCGCTTCCGTTAAAGCGAAATTGGCCATTGTAAGCACCTCCTATAATGGCTCCTGTTATAACCGTTTCCGTTATATCGGCTTCCGGTATAGTTATTATATCGGAAGCTGATATATTTGTCAATATGTAATTACAAAAAAACCCCCGGCATTGCCGGGGAGTTGCGCATCATAGCGCGTTTATATTTTTCAGATATTCAGCTAGCTTCCGACCATATTTCGATTAACGAGCCAGTATAAACTAATCGTTTCCTTAGGTGTTCTCAATTTCTTTAGCAAAATACAGTCCACAATTCCGTCACATTGTCGAGACTCTATCCTGCTAGTTAAATAATATGTGCGAATGTAGCTCCCAGCCGGGTTTCAAAACCAAGCGCTTGATACATTCCTTCATCGCAGGGAGCGCAGCAAACGGTCAGACTGGCCAGGCCGTTTTCTTTGCACCAGTCCTGAGCCGCCAGTACCAGCTTCCGGGCGATTCCCTTTTTGCGGAACACTGGTTCAATGTAGAAGTCATCAAACACGCCAGTATCGGTACAGGCAAAGGTGGAGAAGCATTTTGCCAAACTACACATTCCCACAGCACGGTATCCCCGTTTCGCTACAAAGAATGTGATCTTGCCATCCCGGATTGCCTGGGCAAGCTGCTCCTGCTTTTCTTCTGTTGCTGACGATTCCCCGATCTCTTTCAGAAATCCGTTTTCCAGCTTCTTGAGCTGCCAGTCCTTAGGATCTGCAAGGACTTCTACGGTGATTGGAACATTCTCTGCCGGGGGCAGGATCATTAACGGTTCGCCCCATTCGTCGGCTCCGTTCTCGATAAAACCAACAGTTTCCCAGAAGTGTCGCCGCCGCTCGTTGCTGCCATGGTTAAGTTCTGCATACAGTGCGCCGTGTTCCTTTGCCCAGCCCAGAAGTACCCTGGCACATTCCTTGCCTGTGCCTTTACCACGGAACTCCGGGTAGACGCAGTATTCCATGATGAAGCACTTGTCGTCCTCCGTGGTGTAGATCACCGGCATAGCAAAGCCGATGTCCTGCCCATCCCGGTGGAAGAACAGATAGTAGCACCGATCCTGCGGCCTGCTATGAATCTTCATCATGTGATCGTAAT
The DNA here is from genome assembly GCA_045606145.1 of Faecousia sp. Taxonomy (GTDB): domain Bacteria; phylum Bacillota; class Clostridia; order Oscillospirales; family Oscillospiraceae; genus Faecousia. The sequence continues at coordinate 634 of JAZURG010000147.1, read as the reverse complement.
ACTCCGAACCAAGGAAGTATTCCAGATCCTCGCTGTCGGGATTGGGGAAGATGTCCCGCTTGTGATAGATGTGAAGCTGCTCCCAAAAGGTAGCAACATCGGTTTCCGTGACTGCTTCACGGATGGTAATTGGGTTTTCCATTTACATTCCTCCATAATTGATTGGGAGGGTTAGGAAGCGTGAACCCTCCATACACGATTCATCTTCATAAAAAACCACACCTTTCTTATTTGATTTGTATTCAGACACCAATTATGGCGTAGATACCATGCTCACAAGCTCAGCCTATATGAACTTCCTTTTTCTGATTTCTCATAGGCTACAAAGCCTACACTCTCAAAGCATCTTCGTGAGCCTGCATTCCAATCGTAGATTTCACCAACCGCTAGGTGATCAAATCCAAGAGATTTTCCGCGCTCAATCAGAGCAGAGATAACCTTTCTTCCGATCCCTTTACCCCGGTAGGCAGGATCACCAATCACAATGGGCATATCCTCCTGCCAGAAGGTCACATCTCCGATAGGCTTATATGTACCGTTCTCCAAAACTTCAATGAAGTATAGCTCGCCAGCATTATTTAGATAGCGATACATTCCCCCCAGCCGTTCAATGGTGTATGGATCTCTTTTTCCA
>JAZURG010000146.1:0-3133 GCA_045606145.1 Faecousia sp. | reverse complement strand
AGAAGAGCCAGTTCTTTCGACCCAGAGTGAACGGTCGAATGGCATTCTCTGCCAGGTTGTGAATACGGCGGGCCAAGTTGAACATCTCGGCAAGTCGGAGGCCAAGCGGTCTTAGGAAGACAACAGCAAGCAGCAACTCCTTGGCTCACAGAACGACATGGCTACGATCCGACTTAGAAGAGCCAGTTCTTTCGACCCAGAGTGAACGGTCGAATGGCATTCTCTGCCAGGTTGTGAATACGGCGGGCCAAGTTGAACATCTCGGCCGCTCAAGTTGAACAGTGCCGTCGCTTGAAACTGTACACCCTCGTCGGCGGCGCTGTACACGCTCGTCGCGCTGGTTGTACAGTGCATTTTCTGTCGGTAAAATGTTGTTACACGCGAAAGCGTGAATACAACAAGGAGGTCAAAAAATATGACCAATTACCGTCAGATCCTCAGACTGCACAGTCTGGGGCTCAACAAAACGCAGATCGCACAAAGTTGCGGCTGCTCCCGGACGACCGTTATACAGGTCCTCCGTCGGGCCGAGGAACGCTGTCTGAGCCATCCATTACCCGAGTGCATATCGGATAAGGAGCTTTCAGAAATGCTCTTTCCACAGGCTGCAAGCAAGCCGGAATACAAAATGCCGGACTACGAGTACATCCACCGAGAGATGCAGAAAAGCGGTGTTACGCTGAATCTGCTGTGGCTGGAGTACTGCGAGACCTGCCGAACAGCAGACGAGCTGCCCTACCAGTTGACCCAGTTCAAGAAGTACTACCGGGACTATACCGCCAAGACCAATGCCACTATGCATCTGAATCACAAGCCCGGTGAGATCATGCAGGTGGACTGGGCTGGAGATACAGCCTCGGTTATTGACACCGACACTGGAGAGGTTATTCCGGCGTATGTCTTTGTGTCCTCGCTTCCTTACAGCGGCTATGCCTATGTGGAAGCTTTCTTTTCCATGAATCAGGAGTGCTGGACCACTGCCCATGTCAATGCTTTCCGCTATTTTGGCGGTGTCACCAGAATTCTCCAGTGTGACAACCTCAAGACCGGTGTGGATAAGCATAGCAAGAACGAGGTTCGACTCAATAAATCTTACGCGGAACTGGCGGAGCATTATAATACCGCCATTGTTCCCTGCAGAGTGCGTTCCCCAAAAGACAAAGCCACGGTGGAAGGGACAGTCGGTGTTATCTCCACATTCATCCTGGCAGCGCTCAGAAACCGTAGATTTCTTTCCTTGAGGGAATTGAATGAAGCAATTCAGGAACGGCTGTATGAGTTTAACCACAAGCCTTTCCAGAAGAAAGATGGCAGCCGTGCCTCTGCATTCGAGGATGAGCGGGCATTCCTCATGCCTCTGCCACCCAGACCTTATGAGCTGTCCACCTGGAAGATTGCTACAGTTGGACCCAATTACCATATCAGTGTGGAGAAGATGAATTATTCGGTTCCCTACGAATACATCAAGCAAAAGGTAGATGTCCGAATCACGAAATCCACCATTGAGGTGTTTTTCGGCGGCAACCGGATCTGTTCCCACCCAAGACTTTACGGCCGTGCAAACCAGTACAGCACAACAGAAAGCCATATGCCCGAAAACCACCAGCAATATATCCAATGGAACGGTGACCGCTTCTGTAAATGGGCGGCGCAGATTGGTCCGTATACCAACACTGTGGTTGCCGCAGTCCTTGGCAGCTATAAAGTTGAACAGCAGGGCTATAAGACCTGTCTCGGTCTGCTGAAACTGGCTGACAAGTATACCCCAGCACGTTTGGAAAATGCCTGTCAGAAGGCTCTGACCTTTACACCACGTCCCTCCCTAAAAAATATCCAGGCTATTCTTTCCTCCGGTCAGGACAGAATTGAACCGGAGCCGGAAAGAAAACCAGACACATCGTCACAGTATGGCTTCACCCGTGGGGCTGACTACTACGCAGGGAGGAAATAAAGATGCTGACAGAAAATACAATTACCAAGTTACAGCAGATGCGGCTCAGCGCCATGGCGAATGCCTTCCGGGAACAGCAGCTGGATCCCAACATGGAGTCGTTGTCATTCGAGGACCGTTTTGGTCTGCTGGTGGACCAGGAATGGACTACCCGGAAAAGTAACCATCTGCGTAAGCTTATTAAAAGTGCCTGCTTTGCGGAACCCGGAGCCTGCGTGGAGGATATTGAATACCACTCTGACCGGAATCTGGACAAAGCACAGATCTCCCGGTTTGCAACCTGTACTTATATTGTGGAGCACCACAACATTCTGCTTTTGGGAGCCACAGGCAGCGGAAAGACCTATCTTGCCTGCGCCCTGGGAATGGCAGCAGTCCGAAACTTTCTGACAGTAAAATATATCCGTCTGCCGGAGCTTCTCGCTGAACTCGCCATTGCAAGAGCCAACGGCACTTTCCGGAAGGTGATCCAGCAGTATAAGAAATGCTCCCTGCTGATCCTGGACGAATGGCTGCTGTACCCACTGAAGGAAACAGAGGCGAGGGATCTGCTGGAGATTGCAGAATCCAGATACAAAAACGCTTCTACGATCTTCTGCTCTCAGTTCGCGGTGGCCGGATGGAGAGAGAAGATTGGCGATCCGATCCTGGCAGACGCCATCTGCGACCGCATTGTCCACGATTCATACCAGGTGGTCATTGACTGTAAGGAGTCCATGCGCAAGCGAAAGGGCGTACAGGAGCGGGGCGACTAACGAGTAATCCCACGGGAAGAGTGATGAAGTGTAAAAAAGAAGAGCGAAACCTCTGCAGCTGGACGCACGGCTTCACTCTTCCCAACATTTTGATACATCTATCATGCCATGCAGGCCGGGCAATGTCAATGTACAACCACGCCGACGGCGCTGTTCAGTTTCCGGCGACGAGGATGTACAACGCGCCCGGCCGAAGGTGTACAACCACGGCGACATATTCAGGTTGTTGGAGATAGGAACTTCTCCATTATCCAAGTATGTCATCAGCTGCTGCTTTTGGTTCAAACTGTAGCGTACTGCCTCTTCTAACTTACTTCCTTTCTCCGGATGGACCGTTTTCAGCCATGCATAATACTCCTCCAGAATCGGCAATTCCCTGTTCTGGCGGTGTTCATGGCGATATTTGGGTTGATACGAGGCGCACTTG
>JAZURG010000145.1:0-13730 GCA_045606145.1 Faecousia sp. | reverse complement strand
TTTCTTGCCGGAACAAGAAAGGGAGCCCGCCGGGAGGCACACCGCAATAACAGGGTTCGGGAATCTTTATATTTTCGAAAAACGATTGGCACACCGGTGTGCGCACCGGCATGGTAATGACATAGTTTTTTGACAGTCTCACGCACCTGCTTTTTTGCAGGTGCGTTTCGTTTCATTATCGTCCAAAGAATTTTGCCTTGTATGCCAGTATCTGTTGTTCGGTGTTCTTCAATGCAGACGTTCTGTCTGTATCTGCTGCCAGCGCCTGGCTGTGAAGTTCTGTCAGCTTTTGATAGCCCGGATAATAGTAATCCATTAAGAATCTGGTATATTTTACGAGCCGGAAACTGCCGAATACAAAGTAGTCTGTGTCTGTTCTGCGGCCTACCGCTACAGACATTTCGTTCTTGATCGCGGGCAGGATCCCCTCGCGGTCTTTTGCGAATGCGATGGTGAAGTGGACATGAAAGAGGGTATCATCACTGGTGAAACTGTGGGAATCGGAACAACCGACCACAGGGATCCGAATGCCCTCTGCACGCAGATCTGCCCACATTGCGGTCGTCAGATTGTCACCGTCCTGGGGGTTGCCTGCCAGCACTTCCAGCGCATCGAAATGTCCGTTTTGCCAGCTATAGATCAGATCTTCGGTTTGTACATGGTATTCGTCAGAGTAGATCCAGTAAGGATGGGCCATAATTGCCAGACCACCGCCTTCGTGGATCTTATCGGCGATGTATTTCCGCCATGCACAGGCGCCCGGATCTACCTCAGCAGGGAATTCCATTTGCTGCTTCAACTGCTCCACTTCACGGCCTGCCCGATCGTGGTCTGCTTCAATGTAGTCATTTACACTGGTCTTACCGCCTAAATTTACGATATGGAAGTAACCCATGCCGCGGTTATGTACTTCCTCTGCCTGTATCACGGTAAACTGATCCGTCAGCTTTTCAATGGCTTCTTTTGCTTCTAAAGAAGGATACATCTTATGGTGATCGGTCAATGCGATGAAGTCAAAACCGGCTTTGCGGTAGTTCACAGCCACCTCAAAGGGTGTTCCTTGACCGTCAGAGCGACAGGAATGCAGATGGGTATCGCCCTTGAAAACCTGCATACCAAACAGATCTGCTTTGACAGCGTACACCTCTTCTGCTGGCTCTAAGACTGTGTCTCCGATTTTAAAGGACAGCCGGTAGCATTGTTCATAGGGAAAATCGTAGGCAATGCTGAATGTACCATCATCCTGCTTCTCCATTTCCCGGAAGGGATGACGGTGTAATTCGTCGACCCGATATATCGGCGTGTGAGGAACAGTATAATGTTCCATACCAATAATACGCACACTGACGGTTTCGCTCACCGGTTTAGCAAACTGGACATGGATCGTTTGACGGCAGCCGGTTTGATATACTTTGGGGAATACTTCTGTTTTCATAGATGCAGCTCCTGTTCAGTTGATAGTGAGGTATCCTGTTTACCGCTTTACCGGTGAAGCAGCACGGTTTTTCCTGTGAATTCCTTTTCACCCAGAATACCGGCTGCCAGCATCTCTACGGTTTCTTCGGATGGGGAACAGTTCATTTCAATGATCGTGGGATCCTCGGGGAAATAGTTCACGGCAAAATAAGGCGAACCGTAGTTGACAATCAGCTTTTTCTTTTTATCGAACAAGTGGGATGCCCAGATCAGCATGTGGGGCACACCCCATTCGGAAAGAAACTCGGCGTGGAAATTGAAGATCACCAAATCGTAATTGGATTGGAGCTTATCAATATCTGCCTGCCAACAGACTCTGGAGGGCACATCATATATATCACGCTGAATTTCAACCTGCATTCCCCGCTTTTGGAGAGCGTTCCGCAAAAGTTCAGAGGAATGGCTGGAATTTTGTGTGGCATCGACGATCAGTATGCGGTGATACTTGTCGGCAGAAACAGGAAGAAGGGAAATTTTATTTCTGAGACAGCAGATTCCCCGCTCAGTCATTTCCAGAATCTCCTTGTCAATAAAGGCCGGATCGGGATCTTCATACTGGTGATGCGCCAACGCATGCAAACGGAAATCCTCCAACCGGCCAATACGCTCCAGAGCATCCTCCAGACGGCTCATGGGTATTTCTCCATTTAGGATCGCCTGCTCTATAGCCTCTGCCGCTTCCACAGGGGGCCACAGCAAATGATCAGCGCCAGCTTTAAACGCTTGAACAGTTTCCGCAATCAGGTCACCGGTAGCCATTCCGCCCATGATCAGCGCGTCAGTGATAACACAACCGGGGAAACCAAGCTCTTCTTTTAGAAGATCCGTGGTTAATTTTTTAGAATAGGTAGCGATGGGATAATATCCGTCAGAGCCTTCATTGTCGTAGGAACGAAGGGTCGTATGGGTGGTCATAACACTCATAACGCCCTCTTTTATCATTTCCTGATAGGTATAACCATAGGTTTCCATCCAACGGTCAAAGGGAAGAATATTTTCGCCAGGGGACATATGCATGTTCATAAAATGGGTGCCCATACCCGGGAAATGCTTTGCTGTGGCGCAGACACCCTGCGATTGAATACCACGAATCATTTGCCGGTAGATCTTTGCGGTGAGATCCGGATCATCGACAGTGGCACCAATGTATATGAACTCTGACAGGTACATATCGATGCAGGGTCCCAGAACACAATCGATACCTTTGTCGTTCATTTGCATACCGATGATTTTGCCGAGGTTATAGGCATCCTCTAAATTCCGCGAGGCACCGATGGATTGTGTTGGCCGCCAGGTGTTTTTTTGATTCTTGGCGGCGGCACCGTCCGCGACCACCCAGAGCCTTCCTTGACTGGCGGCTTTGCACCGGTTCAGCATTTCATAAGTGGTGGCGGTACCGACTTCTAATCCCTGTGCGTCATACAAGGGTTTGGCTTCGCTGTAATACATGCCGCCAACAGGATACTTGCGGAAGAATTCCTCCGGACCGCCGTGGGTATTGATCTCTCGTATCGTTACAATAAACGTTTTGAAGATTTTTTCGCGCAACGAAAGATGGCTGTAATCCATTTAATCAAATCCCTTCAGTGTAATGGGTTCATCCACTGTCAATATAGCGCATTTTTTCTTGAGAATCTTAATTTATTATGATAAAATAATTACAGTATATTGATATGGCGGTGATAAAATGGAATGGCCTGTTTTACGCGCGGAAAATGAAATCGATTTTCCCTTTGAGTATCGCTATAACTGTTTTGTGAAAAACGGGGATCTGGCAGGACTCAATCTGCATCGACATGATTATTATGAATTAATATATTTGGAAAAAGCTTCGCAGTCACATTTTGTGGAAGGTAAAACGGCGCAGATTCCTCAGGGAAGTTTGATTTTTATCCGGCCCAATGATCTGCACGCGTTATACAACCCCAAAAAACAAAACGCTGTTCTTCATCATCTTGCTTTTACGGAAAAGTTTGCAAACAGTTTGTTCTCCTTCCTTGATACGGACCTTACCTGGCTTGTACAGGCAGAATTCCCCCCGTATGTAATTTTAAATGCGGAAGAAGCGCTGCAAATTCTATCGCTCTTTAAAGAATTGGAAGCGCTGCCAAAGCAGACGGATTTTGTTCGCTTTGTAACGGTGAAAAGGATTCTGGTACAAATTTTTTCTCAGTATCTGCTGTATGCTTCTATGCCGTTGAAGCAAACGTCACCCCAATGGCTGGCAGAGACACGGCGTCTGATGCATTATCCGGAAAACTTTTCTCAAGGGTTGGAACGAATGGTAGAGATTTCCGGCCGCACAAAGGAGCATCTTTGCCGCTCCATGAGGAAATATTACGGGACTTCCGCGTCGGAGTTCATTAATGATTTGCGGTTGACTTATATCGCCAATCAGCTTGTAAACAGCGATGCGCATATTTTGGATCTCTGCTACGACAGTGGTTTTTCAAACTTGAGTTGGATGTATACACTGTTTAAACAGAAATATGGGTGTTCCCCAGCGGTTTTTCGGAAAAAATTTGTTTGCCCGTAATGAAAAATGCCCCGGAACAGATGTTCCGGGGTGTTGGAGTCTGTCAAAAAACCGTGTCATTGCGAGCCAGTGCGCACACTGGCGTGGCAATCCGTTCTCTAAAAAAGCGTTTTTCCTCAATTTATGTAGAATGAAACACTTTGGAAACGGATTCCCACGTCGCTGCGCTCCTCGGAATGACACCCTTTTACGAAAATTGTACTTCTTTGACACGCTGAAACACCCCGGAAGCAACTGCTTCCGGGGTGTTGGTGCTTACATTAGTCAGCGACGTAAGGCAGCAGGGCGATCTGGCGGGCACGCTTGATAGCGCCGGTCAGGTCACGCTGGTGAGCTGCGCAGGTGCCGGTGGTACGGCGGGGCAGAATCTTGCCGCGCTCGGACAGGTAACGGCGGAGCTTTGCAGTATCCTTGTAATCGATGGCGGTCACCTTGTCAACGCAGAAAGCACAAACCTTCTTACGCTTGCGGGGACGCATACGCTGTTCGTTAGCCATGGGAATTTACCTCCTTCGTAAGTTTGTGAAAAAAGTTCAAAAATCAGAAGGGCAGCTGTGCGTCGTCATCGCTGAGCATCGCGAAATCGGATGCGCCGGCGCTGGGGGCGCTGTAGCCACCGTATGCAGGAGCGGGAGCGGAGCCGTAGGCGCTGCCGTAGCTGTTGCCAGCATAGGAACTGCCACCCTGGTCATCACGCTTGCTGTCGCCGAAGTAAACATTGTCTGCTACGACTTCTGCAGTGCGGCGCTTGTTGCCGTCCTTATCATTCCAGCTGCGGATCTGCAGCCGGCCGGACACCACCGCCATGCGGCCCTTGGTGAAATACTTGGAGACGAATTCTCCAGTCTGACGCCAGGCAACCCAGTCGATGAAGTCGGTTTCCCGTTCGCCGTTGTCGTTCTTCCCGAAGTCACGGTCAACAGCCAGCGTAAAGCTGGCGACGGCGATGCCGCTGCCGGTACGGCGCAGCTCGGGATCACGGGTCAGGCGACCCATGATAGTGATGTGGTTGAGCATAGAGGAACCTCCTTACTCTGCCACGACGGTGGTCAGGCAGCGCAGGACGCCTTCAGTGATCTTCATAACACGCTCCAGCTCAGCGGGGAACTCGGGCTTGCTTTCGAAGTTCATGAGGACGTAGTAGCCTTCAGCCAGGTCGTTGATGGGGTATGCAAGACGACGCTTGCCCCACTCGTCAACGTTGGACACGGTACCCTCCGCCTCCACCATTGCCTTGAACTTTTCCACAAGTGCGGCGATGCCTTCTTCGCCCTGAGCAGGGTCGATGATGTAAAGCACCTCGTACTTACCGGTAATCTTAGCCATGTTGATTGCACCTCCTTTTGGACTTTTGGCCTCCGGTCTCGCCGGAAGCAAGGATATACCTGCACACGCAGGCCAGTGTATTATATAGGATGTCCACAGGAAAGTCAAGAAGAAAGTTTAGAAAAAGATTAAAATTTCCAGAAAATCAAAAGTTAAAGCATATAAATGATCGTTTATCTTACGATGGATATTGTAGGGCGGGGGCTTGCTCCCGCCGAAATACTGCACTTTTGACGGCGGGACCAAGGCCCCGCCCTACGAATTCTATCGAAAATTGCCGCAAGAACGACACCGAGCGGGTTAGGGAAGTAACGATTAGTACCGCACCATGCACGAATTGGCCGCGGGCACTGCCCGCATAAACGATCATTTACAGGAGAAGAGAAAAGGCGCCCCGGTTGGGGCGCCCATTTGATTGCTTAGCAGCAGCCGCAGTTATTGTCGCAGCCGCAGTTGTTATTGTAATTGCTGCACATATTGCCGTAGTTGCTGCCACAGCCGTTGCCGCAGCCACAGAACAGGATGAGCAGGATGATGATCCAGCAGCAGTTACCGCCAAAGAAACCGTTATTATACATAATGAATACCTCCAGGAATTTTTTCGCGGCTGAGCCGCTCATTCCATGGTATTCTGCATCCGCAAAAATGTGCAGCAGATAAAAGTAGCGGCAGCAGCCATTTGGCTGCTGCCGTATGCTTTGCAGTTATTGCTTGATCTTCAGCTGCTTCTGGAGCCAATCCTTACCGGTGACGAAACGCTCAACTATGTAGCTGACTACATAGTCGCCTGCCGCGTTGACCATGGTTGCGGGGGGATCTACCAGGTTGCCCAGAGCCAGTGCAATGGGGTAAGCAATTGCCAGCTGATCGGGGAAGAAGACGGTGCACAGCACCAGCTCGCCGGTACCGCCGCCGCCGGGGATGCCGGACATGGCAACGGAGGAGAACACGGCGACTACGATAGCCAGGATGGCTTCCCAGGTGCCGAAGTCCTTACCGAAGACACCAAACAGGAAAGCGACCTTAATGATGGCGCTCATAGCGGAGCCGTCCATATGCATGGTTGCACCCATGGGCAGAACCACATTGGAAACTTCCTTGGAGATACCGGTGTTTTCAGCGGCATCCATGTTGGTGGGGATGGTAGCAACAGAGGAGCAGGTACCGAAGGAAACAGCGGCAGGCTTGAACAGATTCTTGAACATGACCTTGGCTGCGCCCTTGCCGCCGCCAAAGCGGGCATACAAGGGGAACATAGCGAACATGTAAACGAAGCTCAGTACGTAGTAGATCAGAAGGGTCTTGCTGTAGTCGCTGATGAGCTGGGGACCGTAGGTGGCGACCAGATATGCGAAGAAGCCAAAGAAACCGATGGGGGCGTAGTAGGAAACCAGCTTTACCATGTTCATCAGGGCGTCGGTAGCACTGGCCAGGAACTTGGCGACGGGAGTTTCCTTACCGCCGGCCATCTGGACACCAAAGCCGAAGAGAACGGCAAAGACGATCAGGGGCAGGATCGCCCGGCGGCTGAGCAGTTCATAGAAGTCAGGCTTTGTAAAGAAGCCGATGATCATTTCGCCCAGAGTCATGGGGTCATCCACTTCACCCTGAATGGCCTGATAGCTTTCGGGAACCAGAGGAATGATGCGGCAAACGATGTACATGATGACAGCTGCAATGGCAGCAGTGACGCAGAAGGTGACCAGTGTGGTACCCATCAGCTTGCCGGCTCGCTTGGCGCTGGACATGTTGGCAACGGCGGATGCGATGGAGCAGAATACCATGGGAACCACGATACAGAACATCATGTTGATGAACAGAGTACCCAGAGGTTCCAGGGTGGTTGCGCCGGGATCGACAGTGTTACCTGCGGCATCCTTAACGGCGGGGAAGAAAGCACCCACGATGCAGCCGGCGATAATGCCGACCAGCATGAAAATAATAAAACCGTAATTCTTCAAAACCTTTTTCATAGGAACGCCTCCATGAATCATTTTGGATTTCGTAAGCGATTATACTACGCAATACTTGCAAATAAAATGCGATATGTGCTATACTTATTGCAAAAAATGCTCTTTATGAGAGGTGCAGACCATGACAGAATATGAAAAGCGGGGATATCTTCTTGAAAACTTCCGGTTATTCCATTTGCGCACCCAACAGGACAACAAAATCAACTATCATTATCACGAGTTTTGTAAGCTGGTAATGCTGGTTTCCGGTAAGGGGTATTACACGGTAGAAGGGCAGCGGTATCTTCTGCAACCGGGAGATACCGTTATCGTGGGCAGCCGCAGTGTCCATTGCCCGGAGATCGACAGCAGCAGCGTGTATGAACGTATCATTATATATATTTCACCGGAATTTTTACAGAAACAATCTTCCGGGGACTGTAATCTGATGGATATTTTTTCCGGACAGTACGGCCATGTGCTGCGGCCAAAGGAAACGGGCAGCAAAAAGCTTTTTTCCCTGGCGGCTGATCTGGAAAAAGAGATTTCGGCTGAAGGCTACGGCAGAGCAATATTAAGCGGGTCTGCTTTGCTGCGGCTGCTGGTGCAGATCGGCAAGTATCAGCGGCGGGAGGATATTCAGAACCCCCGGCCTGTCAATCCGGAAAATCCCCGGGTACAGTCAATGATACGCTACATAGATGAGAATCTTTCCGAGGATCTGGATATGGATGCCCTGGCAGAGATCTTTTATGTCAGTAAATACCATATGATGCGCCAGTTCCACAAAGAAACAGGACTTACCGTGTATCATTATCTGACCCAGCGGCGGCTGATCCATGCCCGGGAGCTGATTGAAAAGGGAATGCGGGCCACGGAAGCCTGCTACCGTTCCGGCTTCCGCAGCTATTCTTCGTTTACCCGATCCTATGCAAAGCATTTCGGCACTACGCCTACCGGCCGCGTGGATGCTGCCCGGGAGAGGGAGGAAAGCTATGAATGAGAATGTAAATGATCGCAAAGACTTGGAAGTGATGATTGTGCCAAACGAAGGTTTATATGCTAAAAGCGCGGGACAATTCCGTTAAGGTTTCTTCCACTAGTATCTGGCCGCCTTCCGGGGCCACGTTACAGCTAAACATGATCGCACTGTAGCCTTTGTTTGCCGCTGCACGTTTTGTCGGCAGATAGCAACACGTACCGCTCTCTGTATCAGAGGATGTTAACTGCACCATGAATGTCTGCATAAATGGACTGCGGGCCTGAATACGGTGCTGATACGCAAGATACAGTTCAAACGGACAGGTAGTAAATGCTATGTTACCGATTCTTACTACATGGATCTCCGTGAGTACCGGAGTACCGTTTTTACCATAGTCCTCCATAACCCTCTCACAACGGTTCAGATTGGAAGAGCGGCTGGTATTCTGCCGGAAATCAGCCACAGGGTCTTCCGTTTTTTGAAAATCTTTTTCCCGCAAGATATTATAATTCTCCTGCGCATCCCTATATTCCCGATCTGTCACTTTCCAGCGCGGCAGAGCCAGCGTCCGGGTAATATGCACCACAGGTGCTTTCCGATACTTCTCCCGGCTTGTCCATTGGTAGCATTCATCGAAAGCATGGGCAATCTTCTGTGCGATTTCCCACCGGTTGTAGTACTCTTTGGGGTTGATCATACCTTCTGTTTTTTCCAGATACCCATACTGCAGACGTTGTTTTCTTTCCCAGTTGGCAAGGTTGTGGAGAGGACGCGGAGACAGGTCCCCTGCCGCTGCACACTGAGGAAGGATATAAATATTTCCGTATTTCTCCCGGATCAACTGCCGCGTTTCATTCCAGTAGTCAGCCGAAGTAAAGTCCTCTATTTCCGTACACTGGGAAGGACATGGCACATTGACCACAGCGCCGGTGAGTTTATCTTCTGCGTCAAAAGTATACAACAAGTATATATTGGCATCTGTAGGGCCTTCATAGCTGTCAAAATCATCTATGTTGGTTTGCCCGTACATTGCGCCGTAGCCATTGACACCAAAGGTATCACCCTTGGTGTTTTTTGCGCTGCGGTCATTGAAATACGTCACACGCCGCTGTAATCCCACTGCCGCACTGCCATAGCCATAGGCAAAAGAACCGGGCACTCTGTTGTTGTAGGCTTGCTCAATGGCATCCACAACGTTTTGCTTCAGAAATTCCCTGTATTCCAGCGCAGAGACAATGGTTACATCATCTGTGGGTGCTTTATCATAACCCAGGTTTTTTTGATACCGTGGTGCGTTATGGGTATGTGTGGCGTTGAAAATAATCTTTTTTCCGTCAAATCCGGGCAATCTGTTCTGGGCAGTCTCTTTCACTTCGTGTAAAAAATCGGGTTCAATGCTGGTGAAGTCTCCGGAAATGAAAACCACATAATCACCACTGTCTTCCAGCAAAAGAACAGTAATCGTCGTGGGATCGAAGCTGCCCTTTGAAATCCGCTCAAAAGCCTGCCCCGGAATTAACGCGGGACCATGACAGGTAACATCTCTGGATGCCCAACCAATTTTCAGCATAATATTTCCTCCTAGTCTTCAAGGCATTAGGGTTTTACAATTAGATAATACATGGATTGGGATACTTCGCCGGTTTTTAAGGTCAGTTTTCCGTTTTTATAAGAAGTGGGCACCGTACCGATGTAATAACCTTCAGGGCTGATTGCCCAAACTTCCATATCCGGATGTACCGTTTCCAGCTCGATCTCCGCTTCGATATTTTCCACCACCACCGGAGGTCTGCCAATATCCAACATGTACTCTTTAAAGAATTTCGCATCTGTGTTTTGCGCTCTGCCTACCGTTGTCAGCAGGATGTTGTCAGATGCGTTCAGTGGTGCATCTGTCAGGGAGGATGCCGCAATTACAGCAAAATCCGTCTGACATCTAACCTTCATACCATCCAAAGTGATCTGTCCATTTTTTTCTAAAAAACCAAAGGCGCATTTCGTCATGGCTGTATCAATGGTACCGTAATTTTTCTCATAATTCCGGTACAGTTCCCCGGTATCAGAGCACACATATTCTCCATTATCCTCATAGCGCAATTCGGGAAGCGCTTTACTGCGTTCCGAAGCCACAACACAGAGGTGATTCTCTGTGGCCAATGCCAATTGAGCGAGATCCCAATCTTCTCGGCACTTAGGTGTGACTTTGCTGGCGTTGACGCCGGTCTTTACGTCACCACGTCTTGTCATCAGGGCGGCATGGTAGAACAAACCGAATTTTGCCGGATCGTTCCACGCGCTAAAGATACCCTGTCGATAGGGCGTATTGCCAATCTTCTGAGCAAGGATTTCCTTGCCCAGAAGATCCATTCGCTCCAGACGGGTGGAATAAGAGTACGTATGGATCGCAAATCCGGACCAACCTTGAAACAAGCCGAAAGCCGCGGTATACAACACGGAATCCGCGCGGAATTCATTGGGCCAGGGGGCATCCCATTCCGATACATAGGTGGGTTTTTCTGCGTCCGTCTGAACGCAACCGTTACTGAGATAAAATGTTTTCTCTTGGGTAATACTTCTGTTTTTGCATTTTTTCTCGAATTCACCCCAGCCCCAATCGTAGAAATATTCGTGGGTATCCAAAAAATCCGTCTTCAGTAAGCTCTTCAGATTATCCGGTGGGGAAACCCAGTTGGTACCGGTAATAGGGATCCGGACCCCCAGACTGTGTAGATGGTCCATCATTTCCCGGTAGTAGATGTCCTGCAGTTCAACCATAAAATCCAACACAGCAGGATCATAAGCTCTGGCCAGTTCTTCTTCTGAAGCATTCTTCTTAATTCCTTTTTTCTGAAGCCATGCCACGAACATATCCATAAATTCCGTGCGGTAAGGCTCAACATACTCTGTTGGATTCTTTCTGTTGTAGCTGCGGAAAAAGTCACACTCGTTGACGATCTCGGCAAGTACGATAGCAGGCTCTTCACAGTACCGCAGTCCCGTATAGGGATTGCGGTGGGTCCACAGGTCTGTTGCCAGCTCCTTCTGCAGCTCGATTAACCTGCGGGAAAACAGGCAGTACGGTTTGGCTGCATCCGGAAGCAGGTGGGCACTTTCCACACCCTCATCGGAGCGGAAGCGCCTGTAGGTAAACATATCCATATAGATATAAATGCCCTCGTCTTTCAGACACTTGATCATATGGTCCAGCCTGTCCATACTTCTGGGATCCAGACGGGCATCCGTCATCCGTCTGCCCTTATCATAGGCAAAAATATTCGGAGTATGCCACTGGGCATCCAACTGATGCAGCCGCACCAGATTGATACCCATTTTTGCAAGCCGCCGTGCCATTTTTTTTGCATAGTCATGTTCCGGAAAACAGCCGGCACCGTTAAAATTCGTACCCCAGAACTTTACTTTTGTGCCGTCCTCAAAAACAAAGTCTCTGCCTGATACTTGCAGAAAACCATGTTTTCCTGCCGGCTTTTCATCTTCAAAGACAAAGGAAATGTCTACCGGCATATCATCGCAAAAAAAGGATAAGGAATCATTTTTGACATACTGATACCTCCTATAGTATTTATATACTTGTATTATACTGGGAAAAACAGTATAATCTACATGATAATAAATACAAAAACAATGATTTTTGTCACTCTTCGGAGGTTTCTGTATGAATGGCATTTTTGAAAAACAGACACACTTTGGTATGAAAGGCACTCGCTTCACCGATTTTGTGGGTTATCCGCCTATGTTCCATATCCATGGCGAACTGATTTATGTGACCAAGGGTAGTATCGAGACCACCGTCGACGGACTATCCCACCGATTGGAAGCTGGCGAACTATGCGTTTTATTTCCGTATCTGACCCACTCCTATACAGCTACAGCGGAAGCCGAAGGAATCCTGCTGTTGTTTGATCCCGACATCACTTCTTTTACAAGCATTCTGCTGAATAAAAAACCTGTCCACCATTATACCGACGGCCGGACACTGGCACCCCTGCTGGACAGAGCCGTGACCATGCTGAAAAAAGGTAATATTAAGACCGCTACCGGTTATCTCAACGCGGTGATCGGTGAGTTGCTGGATGTACTGCGGTTAGAAGATGCAAAAGATGTATCAAAGGATATTGCCGTGAAGATACTTGACTACTGCACCACCCACTACCAGGAAAATATCTCCGTTAAAAGCGTGTCCGATGCCCTATACATTAGTCAAAGCTATGTATCCAAGGTTTTTGCGGAGACCTTTAAATACAGATTCCGGGAGTATATTAACCAGTTGCGTGTTCAAAATGCTAAGGAACTGCTGCAAAATTCCAATATGCGTATTGTGGACGTGATGTATGCCTGCGGCTTCCAGAACCAGAGCAGCTTCAACCGGGTTTTCCGTAGCTGTTGTGGCATTTCTCCCAGGGAATACAAAAACAGCATTAGAGAGTAATTGTTGGGGGCTACCACCACAGCGCTTCCCTGATAGTGCAGCTACGGTAAATGCCTGATAGATACTTTTTTGCATGTTTTTTCCTGGAAAACCAAAATTCTGCATATCCCCCGGTGGGGGATGGAAAAATTTTGGGAATACTAGGGAAATTCAGATTGACTTTCTTTGATTATAAGAGTAAAATATTATCGATACACTATGCGCCGATGCGCCTATGCGTATCGGTTGAGAATATCTTTTAGGAGGAAAATACTTTGAAGGATTGGGCATTTACTACATCCATCGAGGAAATGGAAGCCGCTACCAATTCTCTGCTGGAAACGGCACAGAAGGTCGGCGCTGACACCTGGCAGCAGCGTGTTAAGAACCAGACTCCTCACTGCGGCTTCGGCGAAGGCGGTACTTGCTGCCGTATCTGCTCCATGGGTCCCTGCCGTATCACCAAGAAGGCACCCCGCGGCATCTGCGGCTGCGATGTTCACGGCATCGTCGCCCGTAACTACCTGCGCTTCACCGTGGGCGGCACCGCTGCACACTCTGACCACGGCCGTGAGATCATGCACACCCTGCACCAGACCAAGGAAGGCGGCAACTATCAGGTCAAGGATCCTGAGAAGCTGATCCGCATCGCCAAGGAATGGGGTGTGGAGACCGAGGGCAAGGATATTTATGAACTGGCTCACGAGATGGCTGAAGTCGGTCTGCTGGAATACGGCAAGCCTTTCGGTACTCAGAAGTTCGCCGAGCGTCCCCCTCAGCACACCAAGGATCTGTGGAACGCTGCTGAGATCACTCCCCGCGCCATCGACCGTGAAGTGGTTCAGTCCCTGCATATGACCCATATGGGCTGCTCTTCCGAACCCGAAGCACTGATCCGTCAGTCTCTCCGCGCCGGTTTGGGCGACGGTTGGGGCGGTTCTATGATGGGCACTGAGTTCTCCGACGTTATGTTCGGCACTCCCCGTCCTGTTGATACCGAGGCCAACATCGGTGTTATGGAGAAGGACAATG
>JAZURG010000144.1:0-4893 GCA_045606145.1 Faecousia sp. | reverse complement strand
ACCAAGTTTCCGTGTCATCCTGAGCGAGCGCAGCGAGTCGAAGGATCCGTATCCTTAAATGCCACAATTACAGAGTTACTCTTTAGGAGAACGGATTCTTCGACTCCGTTTCACTCCGCTCAGAATGACATGCGTTTTAGGCTACTGCTCAGATAAACGATCAAATATTGTGGTACCATTCGCAGCAAGCCGGCAGAAAAAGCTCCCAACCCGGGACAGGGTGGGAGCTTTCAAACATATCAGCGGATGGTTTTCAGAGGCTCGATATACTGCTCGCGGCGGCGGGCTTCTTCCTCGTTATAGAAGACATCGTTGCCGGTGTGAACGCTGCGCAGGTAATCATGATGATTCAGCAGGATATCGTCATCATAACGGGCCAGCATCATAACCGCAATGGAAGAACAGTGGTCGGAGGTACGCTCCAGATAGGTCAGACACTCCATAAAGATCAGACCGGTATCGACGGTGCATTCGCC
This sequence comes from Faecousia sp., assembly GCA_045606145.1. GTDB lineage: Bacteria > Bacillota > Clostridia > Oscillospirales > Oscillospiraceae > Faecousia. Next base: position 4,417 of record JAZURG010000144.1, on the reverse strand, counting down.
CTTCTTCAGGCGCTTTGTATGACGGTCCTTAAGCATGATGATCATATCGTCGATGACCTCTTCCAGAGGCTCCACGGCCTTGGCAGCCTGTGCGTCATCCCGGCTAAAGGCATCGATGGTAATGGACAGTATCTCGTTGACTGCCTCGAACAGGATGCCCAGCTCTTTACGGGCGCCTTCGGAGAAGGCTGTCTTGTTCTCGTCCAGCTTGGCAGCCAGTTCACAGAAATTGGTGGCATAGTCACCGATACGCTCAAAGCTGGGAACAGACTGCATCAGCATATCCAGCTGACGGTCTTCCCGCTCGCTTTCGATGACCTTGGAAAGGCCGATGAGGAAGTGATCGGAAGCATCAGCAAACTTGTCCAGACAATCTTCGTCTTCATCGATCACAGCATTGTTTTCCGCATTGTATTGCAGAAGCTGCTGGCAGCCCCGTTCAAAGTTGGTCTTTGCAATGTTACCCATGGCGATAACTGCCTTGGTTGCTTCGTTCAAAGCAACAGCAGGAGAAATATACAGGTTTTCGTTGAGGGTAAGCAGCTCCGGATGGGCGGGCGCTTTCACCGGGTCGTCCTTAACAACAAGCAGGGACATCTTGACAAGCTGATTGGTAAAGGGCAGCAGCAGGACACAGGTTGCCAGGTTAAAGGCCGTCTGGAAAAGGGCGATGACCGTAGAAGTTGCTTCCATGGTCCAGAATGCCTCACCAAAGACCTGGAAATGCTGCATAACGCTCAGAACGATCATAAAGATCATCGTGCCGATGGAGTTGAAGACCACATGGACAAGGCCGGTACGGCGGGAGTCCTTATGGGATTCACCTACGAAGCAGTAGAAAGCAGTAACCAAGGTAGTGCCGATGTTGATACCCATGATAATGGGATACACACCGGAAAAGTCCATGGCACCGGTAGCGGACAGGGACTGGAGCATGGCGACGGTAGCGGAAGAGCTCTGGACGATGACCGTCAGCACGCAGCCGGCAACGATGCCCAGGATGGGCTTATCGGAGAAGCCGGCCAGCAGCTCCATGAAAGCGGGAGAATTGGCAAAGCCCTTGACAGCGCCGGTCATGTTCATCAAGCCGACAAACAGAATACCAAAGCCCATAGCAATGTCGCCCACGATCTTAGCCTTCTTGGTCTTGACAAACATGATCATCACAATACCAAGGAACAGCGCGATAGGAGCCAGAGTATCGGTATCAAACAGCCACAGGAAGAAACTGCCGCCGCCTTCCATAAAGGCCAGGTTGGTGATCCAGGCGGTAATGGTGGTACCGATATTGGCACCCATAACAATGGACACGGCCTGCTTCAGCGTCAGTACACCGGCGCCGATCAAAGCGACCGCCAGAACAATGGTAGCGGTAGAGCTTTGGATCACAGCGGTAACCAAAGTACCGGTCAGAACACCGGTGATCAGATTACCGGAGACTTTCTCCAAAACACGCTTCAGTGCGGCACCGGAGCTGTTTTTCAAGCCGTCGCCCATAATTTCAATACCGTACAGGAACATGGCCAGACCGCCAAGCATCTGTACGATGGCAGATACGATTTCCATATGGACCCTCCCATAGTAAAATTGCTCTATAATTATACAAAATATTGCATAATTTGTACAGTGTATTTTTTCAAACTTTTGAAATTTTTATTTTCCCGTAGAGCCAAAGCCGCCGGTGCCTCTGGCGGTATCGGACAGTTCCTCTACTTCCGTAAAGCCGGGGGTAAAGACCGGAGTGATCACCAGTTGGGCGATCCGTTCGCCGTTTTCCACAGTTTGTGACAGTTCACCGTGATTATGAAGGGCCACCATAAATTCGCCACGGTAGTCAGAGTCAATGACACCAACCTTGTTTGCGGGGGCCAGACCCCGTTTGACGCCCATGCTGCTGCGGGCATAGATGAGGCCTGCAAAGCCTACAGGAAGCTCCATGGAAAGTCCTGTTGGAATCATCACTGTTTTACCCGGTTCGATGGTCACAGATTCTTCCAGGCATGCATAAAGGTCCGCGCCTGCGGAGTATGCTGTGCCATAGGTTGGCAGCACAGCGTTGGGACGAAGCTTCTTAACAGCAATTTTCTCCATTTTTATTCCCCTTTCTCCTGTTAAAAAATTGAAAATTCATAGGCCACAAAAGACCTGCCACGATTACGATCAGAAAATACCGGATACTCCGGGCGATCAAATGGCCCCCACATACAAAATCCAGAAAATCACGCAGACCCTCTTTCACAGCAAGAACAAGGCCAAGACCAAGGACCACCTTGATGATCTGCACCCACCAGACGGCGGATTCCTCAAAATTGATAAATTTCTTTTCCAGAGGGTACACGACGGCAAGGCCGACAGTAGCGCCCAGCAGAGTATAGGCATTCTTCATAGCGGATTGCAGATTGTGGGTATCGATATCCGCAGGGAAGCTGACCGATTCCATGACGGTCAAATAAACCAGGCTGATCACCCCCAAAGCGATCAGCACAGGGAATGTACGGTCTTTTTTTCCATAGATAAGCGGATGCAGCGCAAAAATGAATACCAGAGAAATGGCCGCGCCCACAAGCACATCAGCAGGGGTATGGACACCCACGTACATTCTGGAAAAGCCTACCAGTGCCGCCAGAACAATGCTTATCCAGCGAACGGCGGCATTTTTTGATGTGCGGGCTATGGCACCAAAGGTGCCGACTGCCGTCTGGGTATGGCCGCTGGGGAAGGAATAACCGGATGCCGCTTCCCTTGCCTCCTCCAGAATGGCAAAGCCGGGATCTCTGACCCAGGGACGGGGGATCTTGCAGGCGATCTTCATAGCCTGGCTGGTGATGGTGCCGAGGAAGCCGACACTCATCAAATAGTAACCGCCACGCTTACTGATACACCAGAACATAATCAGACCCATTACCAGAAAGGCTGTTTCTTCGCCTAACGTAGTAATGGCAAGCAGCAGTTTATCAAGAAAGGGATTCCGGATCTTTTCCAGGATGTACAAAAATTCCATAGGACAGCTCCTCTCGTAAATGATCGTTTATGCGGGCAGTGCCCGCTGACAATTCGTGCATGGTGCGGTACTAATCGTTACTTCCCTAACCCGCTCGGTGTCGTTCTTGCGGCAATTTTCGATAGAAATCGTAGGGCGGGGCCTTGGTCCCGCCGCCAAAAGTGCGGTATTGCGGCGGGAGCAAGCCCCCGCCCTACAATATCCATCGTAAGATAAACGATCATTAATATGTACAGTGATTATAACAGGATTTGAAGGAATTGTAAAGTTCTTCCCTTGGGACTTGTCAGAGAGTGAACAATTGGATATAATGAATGATAAGCGGAAATCCTATAGGGAGTCAAGGAGGCATAATATGTATTTCGATTGGACTTATGTGGTGCTTGTACTGCCCTGCGTATTGCTGTCACTTTGGGCAAGCAGCAGCGTCAACAGCACCTTTCAAAGGTATTCGCAGCAGCATTCCCGCCGTGGAATCACCGGTGCGCAGGCTGCCGAGCGGGTACTGCGCAGCAACGGAGTAACCAATGTTCGCATTGAGCGTGTCAGCGGCAATCTGACGGATCATTACGACCCCAAGGCTAATGTGATCCGGTTATCCGACAGTGTTTACGGCAACACATCCACAGCAGCCATCGGCGTTGCCTGCCATGAAGCGGGACACGCGGTGCAGTATGCCCAGAACTACGGCCCCATCAAGCTGCGGTCGGCCATCATTCCCATTACCAACATTGGTTCCAAGCTGGCAATGCCACTGATCCTCATCGGCCTGCTGCTGGCTGCTTTTGAAAACCTTTCCTTCGGTTTTGTATATCTGGGCATCGCCTGCTTCGGTCTTTCTCTGGTATTTCAGCTGGTGACTCTGCCTGTAGAATTCAATGCCAGCCGCAGGGCTATGGCAGCCATTGAAAGCGGAGAACTGCTGACGCAGGAAGAGCAAAGCGGCGCCCGAAAGACCCTCAAAGCCGCTGCCATGACCTACGTGGCCGCAACCGCCGTTTCTCTGGCGCAGCTTCTGCGGTTGGTCCTGATTTTTGGCGGACGGCGCAGACGGGACTGATACAATTGTAAATGATCGTTTATGCGGGCAGTGCCCGCTGACAATTCGTGCACGGTGCAGTGCTAGTCGATACTTCCCGTGTCCGTTTGCGGTACCCAAAATTTCTTGTTCGCTATCCGCTCACGAAATTTTGACCGCTGCACACGCTGCGCCTTCCCTTTATCCGCCGCCGGCGGCGGTCAGGCTTGCGGCCGCTCGGTTCGTTACTTCATTGGTAAATGATCGTTTATCTCACAAACTACCACCGCACCCAAAAGGCTTCCCCTTGGGGGGAAGCTGTCAAAAATCTATGATTTTTGACTGATGAGGGGTCAAAAACCTGTCATTCCCCTCATCCGTCTGCCCTTCGGGCAGCC
>JAZURG010000143.1:0-3386 GCA_045606145.1 Faecousia sp. | reverse complement strand
GCCAGTGGTATTGCCCGCAGCGGCGCGGACATTATTGCCATTGATGGGTTCCGTGGAGGTACCGGCGCAGCGCCAACCAGAATCCGTGATAATGTTGGCATTCCCATCGAACTGGCATTGGCTGCAGTGGATCAGCGGCTCCGGGATGAGGGAATCCGAAATCAGGTTTCTTTGGTGGCGGGCGGCAGTGTCCGCAGCGCTTCCGATGTGGTCAAAGCCGTTGCCCTTGGGGCAGATGCCTGCTATATCGCCACGGCAGCGCTTATGGCTATGGGATGCCACCTGTGCAGAACTTGCCAGAGCGGCAAATGTAATTGGGGTATTGCTACCCAGCGTCCGGAACTGGTAAAGCGGCTGGATCCCGATGAGGGAAGTAAACGCCTTGTCAATCTGATGACTGCATGGTGTCATGAAATAAAAGAGCTTATGGGCGGCATGGGAATCAATTCTATAGAAGCTCTGAAAGGAAACCGTCTGATGCTTCGGGGAATCGGATTGACTGAGAAAGAACTGGAGATCCTCGGCATTTCTCATGCAGGGGAATAAAAAACATTGGAAATGAAAAATGGATGTGATATAACTATGCTGTTAGATGCAACTGATTTGGATTACGCGGCTTTGAATGAAGAAATCAAGCATTGCGGAGAAAAGGTTCAGATATGCAATTGCCTGGGACAGCGTTTCATTGGAGCGGGATTATCCGGGAAGGATATCACAGTTAGCGGCATCCCCGGAAACGCATTGGGTGCCTATCTGAACGGGGCGGAAATCACAGTCCACGGCAATGCGCAGGACGCGGTTGGCGATACCATGAACGCCGGACGAATCGTGATCCATGGCAGCATCGGTGATGCGGCAGGCTATGCCATGCGGGGCGGCGAGATCTACATTCAAGGAAACGCAGGCTACCGCGCCGGTATCCATATGAAAGAATACGGAGAAAAGATTCCGGCTCTGGTGATCGGCGGTTGTGCAGGCAGCTTCCTTGGAGAGTACCAGGCAGGCGGTATCATCATGGTGCTGGGATTGAACAGGGGAGAAAAGCAGATCGTACACAATTTCCCCTGTACCGGAATGCACGGCGGCAAGCTGATCCTTCGGGGCGACTGCGCGGATATTTCCTTCCCAAAACAGGTGAGTGCGGCAGCCGCAACAGACGCGGATATGGTTTTGATCCGGAAATTGGTAAAGGAATACTGCGCTGCCTTCGGTGCGGACTGCGAGGAAATTTTGGACGCACCCTTTACGGTAATCACACCGGACAACGCAAACCCATATAAGCAGATGTATGTAGCAAATTAAGCATAGAAAGTAGGGCTTATTATGAAATATACACCCCAGGAAGTCATGCAGTACATAGAGGAGGAGAATGTAAAATTCATTCGTCTGGCCTTCTGCGATGTTCATGGTCATCCCAAAAATATTTCCATCATGCCCCACGAATTGGAGCGGGCATTCGAGTACGGTATTGCCATTGATGGATCCGCCATTGCGGGTTTTGGTGATGAGGTGCATTCCGACCTGTTCCTGCATCCGGATCCTGCGACCATTACGGTGCTTCCCTGGAGACCGGAGCATGGCGGGGTGGTGCGGATGTTTTGCTCTATCACCCACCTGGATGGAACAACCTTTACTCACGATACCCGTGCAATTCTGAAGCAGGCCATTGAGGATGCTGCCAAATTAGGTTATACGTTCTCTTTCGGTTCGGAGCTGGAATTCTACCTGTTCAAACTGGACGAAGACGGAGAGCCTACCAATATCCCGTATGACCGGGCAAGCTATATGGATGTGGCACCGGAGGACAAGTGCGAAAATGTACGCCGTGAAATCTGTCTGGCATTGGAGCGAATGGGCATTATGCCTGAGTCCTCTCATCATGAAGAAGGTCCCGGACAGAACGAGGTGGATTTCCGCTATTCAGATGCACTTAGTGCGGCGGACAATGCTGTGACATTCCGTACGGTGGTAAAGACGATTGCAGCCCGAAATGGTCTGTACGCAGACTTTTCTCCCAAACCTCTGCAGGAAAATCCGGGCAGCGGATTCCATATCAACATCTCTGTCAAGGGCGGCGATGAATTTGTTATGCACCGGACAATGGGCGGCATTTTGAAACATATTGCGGATATGACGCTGTTCCTGAACCCCACAGACCGTTCTTATCAGAGATTGGGAGCCAATAAGGCACCGAAATACATATCCTGGTCCAGTGATAACCGCTCCCAGCTGATTCGTGTTCCGGCTGCGGATGGAGAATACCGGCGGTTTGAACTTCGCAGCCCGGATTGTACAGCCAATCCCTACCTTGCCTTTGCATTGCTGATCTGGGCCGGTCTGGACGGAATCCTGAATAATATTCCGCTGCCGGAAAAATCCAATGTCAACCTCTTTACGGCATCACCCAAGGATCTGTGGGGCCTGGAAACACTGCCCCTTACCCGGAGCAATGCTGCCAAAGTTACTCTCTCCAGTGATTTTATCAAGGCTTATTTGCCGGAGTCTTTGATCAATTTCTTCTGCGAACGATAACACCATTTCATTTTGCAGAAAGGAGGGAGCTGCATGGTATTTGGCGAGGAAGTCTACAGCGTGCTGGTGGTATCTTCAAACAGCAGATTCAACGATGCCATCACACCGTTGCTCCCGTATTCCGAATATTACCCTGTGTGCTTTGTCAGCAATATTGCCGCAGCCAGACGGGAAATTCTGGCCAGAGCTTATGATTTTGTGATCATCAATGCGCCTCTTCCGGATGATTTTGGAACCCGGTTTGCCATTGATACCAGTGCAAGAACAGAATCTGTGGTCTTGCTGCTGCTGAAATCAGATGCCTATGAGCAGATCAACTCTAAAGTACAGCCCCATGGCGTCTTTACTCTGCTTGTGCCAACACCGATACAGACATTAAAACAAGGTCTGAAATGGATGGCAGCAGCCAGAGAACGTCTGCGAAAGATGGAAAAGAAAGCCATGAGCATTGAAGAAAAAATGGAGGAGATCCGACAGGTGAACCGGGCGAAATGGATTCTGATCGAGCAGTTGAAAATGACAGAAAAGGAAGCACATCACCATATTGAGAAACAGGCAATGGATCGGTGCTGTTCCAAGAAGGAGATCGCACGGAATATTATCAAAACTTATTCTTAATTGACAGCCGCCAGTGCATTGAAGTGCCCTGGCGGCCTGTTTCTTGCACTGGCAATTTTCTTATGGTTTTTGCAGTGGAGATGATTTGACACAGATTTCACATTTGTTGTCTTTTGGATTTTACATATGCTCTCTAAAATGATACCTGTAGCAAAGATAAATACAGTTGTCTGAAAGGAGACATTGAAAATGAAAAGAATGATTACCATGATGATGGCCGCAGTTTTGGCTCTGAC
>JAZURG010000142.1:0-21600 GCA_045606145.1 Faecousia sp. | reverse complement strand
TAGCGGCCTAAGGGCCAAATTAGGATTTAGGAATTAGGAGTTAGGAATTGCACTGTCTTACATGATAAATCCTTAATTCCTAATTCCTCATTTCTAATTCCTAATTACGATAAATGATCATTTACATACGTGAAGAAACAGCCTGTCTTTCGTGAAAGAAAGACAGGCTGCTTTTTATATGGGTGTGAAGATAAACTTCTGTGTCAGACCGTCAGCCACTGCGTAGACAACCGCACCGCCGTCGGGGCGTTCCTCTGTGGTGATTTCCGCAGAGGTCTTGCGGAGAAACTGCCGGACATAGGTTTCCGGATCGTCAGTTTCCACCTCGTCGAAGAACACATCCCGCATCTGGTTGTTCCGGCAGAGGTTCGGAATCTCCCTTACCAGCTCATACCACATGCCTTATTCTTCAGAAAACTGATCCTTACCGACACTGCACAGGGGGCACTCAAAATCCTCTGCCACATCCTCCCACTTGGTGCCGGGAGCAATGCCGCCCTCGGGATAACCCTCAGCCTCGTCGTAGATCCAGCCGCATACGTCACAAATATACTTTTTCATCATCATTTCCTCCAAATTAAATTTTTTCAAAATCTGCCGCGCCGTGCTTACACAGGGGGCAAATAATATCCTCAGGAAGATCCTTCCCCTCATATACCCAACCGCAGATCTTGCACACATAGCCCGTTTTGCCCTCAGTTTCCGGTGCAGGCTTTACATGGTCAAGATAGTATGTGTAGGTCATGGTTTTCTTATCAGACAGCACTCTTGCTTCTGTTACAGAGCAGATGAACATGCCGTGGGTATCCAGATCCACATACTGCTCCACCTTCAGCGACATAAAGGCATTGATATGCCGGGGCAGGAACACCAGGCCGTTGTCGGAGCGCAGTGGCTCGCAATCAGCAAACTTATCCACATTTCTGCCGCTGGCAAAGCCAAACTTCTCAAATACGGAGAAGGGCGCTTCCTCAGTAAGGCAGTTGACATTCATCTTGCCGGTCTGCTTGATGATGTGGTGGGAGTAATTGGTCTTGTTGATGGTCACCGCCACCCGGTTGGGGGTGTTGGTCACCTGGGTCACGGTATTGACGATCAAGCCATTGTCCTTCTTACCGTCGTTGGAAGTAACCACATAAAGACCGTAACCGATGTGGAACAGAGCGGTCAGATCGTTTTTGTTGGCGGTCTCATCCTGCTGGGCCAGATACTCCCGGCACAGCTCTTCGGCCAGTGCATCCAACTGAGCAGCGCTTTCGTCGTTCAGAGCGGAGTAAATCTTGACCGTGGTATCGGCCCAGGTAATGTTCTTACTCTTTTCAAACATACCCTTCATCACCTTGGCAGCCAGAGGCGCCCAGGAGCCGTTCTCGATTAGGGCCACAGTACGGTTCTGGAAGTTTCTCTCAGTGAGATGATGGATGAATTCCTTCATGAAGGGGAAGATATCCGCGTTGTAGGTAGTGGTGGCCAGCACCAGCTTGCTGTATCGGAAAGCATCCGCCACGGCTTCTGCCATATCACAGCGGGCCAGATCCTTTACTACCACCTTGGGGCAGCCCTTGGACTCCAGCTTCTCCGCAAGCTGCTGAACAGCCTTTTTGGTATTTCCGTACACAGAGGTGTAGGCAATGACGATGCCCTCTTCCTCCGGCTCATAGCTGGACCAGGTATTATACAGGTTCAGATAGTAACCCAGATTTTCCGTCAGCACGGGGCCGTGGAGAGGGCAGATGATCTGAATATCCAGGCCGGCAGCCTTTTTCAGCAGGGCCTGTACCTGTGCGCCGTACTTGCCAACGATACCAATGAAATAACGCCGTGCTTCGTCTGCCCACGCTTCCTTGGCATCCAGCGCGCCAAACTTACCGAAACCGTCAGCGGAAAACAGAACCTTGTCGGTGCTGTCATAGGTCACGATGACCTCAGGCCAGTGGACCATGGGTGCGGTAACAAAGGTCAGGGTGTGCTTGCCCAGGCACAGGGTGCTGCCCTCACCTACCACCACCTGGCGGTCAGGGAAGTCAGTACCGAAGAAGTTCTTCATCATCTGAAAAGCCTTAGCGGAGGACACGATCTTTGCTTCGGGATAGACCTTGGCGAAATTGAAGATATTAGCAGAATGATCCGGCTCCATGTGCTGTACGATCAGATAATCCGGCTTCCGGCTGCCCAGGGTATGCTGAATGTTATCCAGCCACTCATGGGTAAACCCAGCATCTACGGTATCCATAATGGCGATCTTCTCGTCCACAATAGCATAGGAATTGTAGGCCATTCCGTTGGGAACCACATACTGGCCCTCAAACAGGTCCACCCGGTGGTCATTGACTCCGATGTACTTGATATCGTTGGTAATATTCATCTCGGTTGCTCCTTGTTTGTTATCTTGGTTGTATTATAGCACTGATTCCGGCAAATACAGTGACAAAATCACATAAACATAATTATCTATGTATCCTGCAGCTTTTCAAGTGCTTCTTTATTGGTCAGCTCAATGGTGCCTCTTGTGAGTTTCACCATTCCCTCATTCTGGAAATACCGCAGCATCCGGGTCACTACCTCCCGGGCGGTACCCATATGATTGGCAATCTTCTCATGGGTGATCTTCAGCAAATTGCTTTCTTCCAGCCGTGCTTCCTCTAACAGGAAGGCCGCCAGACGCTTGTCCATACTCTTCCACATGATCTGCTCCATGAGCCACATCAGCTCCGAGAAATTGCTGCTGAGCAGGCTGGTGGAATAATTGGATACCGCCAAACTCTCATCTGCCAGATTTTTGAAAAGGCAGGCCGGGATGCTCCAGAACTCACTGTCCTTTTCCACCTCGATCATCACATTGAACTGCATATCCGGCATAACGCAGGAAGCGCTGAGCAGGCTCACATCGTATTCAAACAATCGGCTGAGGGTAATCTCTCTGCCGTCTTCCGACAAAATGTAAGCCCGCAGCTGGCCTGAGCGGACCATGATCAGCCCCAGACACTCAGCACTGCTGTCATGGATCACGGTTCCCTTTTTTACTTTCCGATATTCGATGACCCCGGCGATTCGTTCCTGCTGCTGGGGCGTCAGCTTATTCCAAATAGGAAGATACTCCGCAAATTCCATTGCCGCACCGTCCTTTCTTTTATCCTGTTGATTATACTACATTTTATTTCAAATGTACAATAGATTTTCGCAGGATTTTTTCGTGATAATATCACGGAAGACCTTGCGGTCCGCGGGTATACTAAAGAAAAAAAGAAAGGAGCTGGCAACTATGGCAGCTATGAATTTAAATCACGAACAATTTGACCGTTATCAAAATGAGGGCAAGCTGATGCTGGTGGACTACTGGGCACCCTGGTGCGGCTACTGCCGCCGGATCGGTCCGGCATACGACAAAATCGCCCAGCAGTACGGCGAGGATATGGTGATCGCAAAGATCAACATCGACGACGAGGCAGGGCTTGCGGAGAAGGAGCAGATCGAAGTGATCCCCACCCTGGTGCTTTATCGGGGCGCAGAACCGCTGGGGTTTGTAGTGGCACCGGAATCCAAGGCCCAGATCGATGATTTTATCCGGGAGACCCTGGCCCAGTAAGGAGGCACCTATGAACAATATCTATGATATGCTGATCGTTGGCGGCGGTCCCGGTGGCTACACGGCAGCGCTGTATGCTGCCCGGGCAGGCCTTTCGGTAATTGTTTTGGAAAAGCTTTCCGCCGGCGGCCAGATGGCGCTGACCGCGCAGATCGATAACTATCCCGGCTTTGAAGAAGGGATCGACGGCTTCACCCTTGGAGAAAAAATGCAGCAGCAGGCTGAGCGTTTTGGTGCGGTTACGGAGCTGGCAGAGGTCACCAAACTGCAGCTGGACGGTGAAGTAAAAACCGCCGAGACAACCGAGGGAACTTTCCATGCAAGAACTGTGGTGATCTCCACCGGCGCAGGACCGAAGCTGCTGGGTCTTCCCGGAGAATGGGAGCTGACAGGCCGTGGTGTCAACTACTGTGCCGCCTGCGACGGCATGTTTTACAAAGGCAAAACCGTTGTGGTCGTGGGTGGCGGCAACACCGCCGCGGCGGACGCGCTGGCATTGAGCCGTATCGCCAAGAAGGTCATCGTGGTTCACCGCAGAGATACGCTTCGGGCCACCAAGATCTATCACGAACCGCTGCTCAGTGCCTCCAATGTGGAATTTTATTGGAACAGCGCCGTAACGGAGCTGCAGGCCGAGCATAAACTCAAGGGCATCAAGGTCAAAAATCTGTTGACCGGTGAAGAATCCGCTATTGCTTGCGACGGCCTGTTTATCAGCATCGGCAGAACCCCGGCTACCGATCTGGTCAAGGGACAGCTGGTGCTGGACGATAACGGCTATATTATGGCCGACGAGACCACCAGAGCCAGTATGCCCGGTGTATTTGCCGTAGGAGATGTCCGTACCAAGGCGCTGCGACAAATCGTGACAGCCGTAGCTGACGGCGCTGCCGCTGCCCATTACGCGGAAGAATATCTGACATAAATGCCCATTTGCAGGAATCAGGGCCCCATCCGGCTGGATGGGGCGCTGATTTGTATCATTGAAAACTTATCAAAGTGTTGCGGCCATGACCGCCTTGATGGTATGCATCCGGTTTTCCGCCTCATCGAACACGATGGATTGCGCACTCTCAAAGACCTCATTGGTGACTTCCATGCAATCGATACCGAATTTATCGTAGATCTGCCTGCCGATAACGGTATTCAAATCGTGGAAAGCGGGCAGACAGTGCATAAACCGACACTGAGAACCGGCATTCTCCATGATAGCCTTGGTAACTCTATAGGGGGTCAGCATCCGGATTCGTTCCTCCCAGACGCTGTCCGGCTCACCCATGGACACCCAGACATCAGTATAGATCACATCCGCCCTTTTGGTTGCTTCCACGGGATCCGTAATGAATTCCAGTACGGCACCGGTTTCGGCTGCGATGGCGCGGCACCGGGCAATCAGTTCTTCATTGGGGAAGTATTCTTCCGGAGCGCAGGCCACGAAATGCATACCCATCTTGGCGCAGCCAACCATCAGAGAATTGCCCATATTGAACCGGGCATCGCCCATGTATACCAGCTTTTTCCCCTTCAGCGGTCCGAAATGCTCCCGGATGGTGAGGAAGTCCGCCAGGATCTGGGTGGGGTGAAATTCGTTGGTCAGGCCGTTCCACACAGGGACGCCTGCGTATTTCGCCAGCTCCTCAACAATGGATTGACCAAAGCCACGGTATTCAATGCCGTCATACATTCTGCCCAGCACCCGTGCAGTATCGGCAATGGACTCTTTCTTACCCATCTGGCTGCCGCTGGGTCCCAGATAGGTAACGGACATGCCCAGGTCCGCACCGGCCACTTCAAAGGCGCAGCGGGTTCTGGTGGAATCCTTCTCAAAGAGCAGCACGATATTTTTGCCTGCATGCAGCTTGTGAGAAACTCCTGCTTTTTTCTTGGCCTTAAAGTCCGCAGCCATATCCAAAAGCTGTGTGATCTGTGCGGGAGTCAGATCCAGCAGCTTTAAAAAGTGTTTGCCTTTCATGGATTACCTCTCTTACAAAACCTTCGCAAGGAAGGACCGCAAGCGCTCGCTCTTGGGATTACCAAACAGTTCCTCCGGTGTTCCCTCTTCAGCGATGACACCGTCATCCATAAACAAGACACGGTTGGAAACTTCCCGGGCGAAACCCATTTCGTGGGTGACCACCACCATGGTCATGTCCTTACGAGCCAGCGTCTTCATAACATCCAGAACCTCACCGACCATTTCCGGGTCCAGAGCGGAAGTCGGCTCGTCAAAAAGGATCACCTTGGGATTCATTGCCAGCGCCCGGACAATGGCAACACGCTGCTTCTGGCCGCCGGACAGCTGAGAGGGATAAGCAGAAGCCTTTTCCTCCAGGCCGATGGCGCGCAGCAGCTCCATGGCTCTAAGCTCTGCTTCCGCCTTCACCTCCGACAGTGCGCTGCCCAAGTCATACAGGTCTTTCTTATTCTTCGCAAACAGGTTGCCCAGCTTGATGGCAAAATTCTTCCGCTGGAGGCTTCTTCTTTTCTTTTTCGCCACGATCCGGGGCGCAAGGGTGATATTTTCCAGTACGGACAGGTTATTAAACAGATTGAACTGCTGGAACACCATACCGATCTTCTGGCGGTGGATATTAATATCCACCTTCATATCTGCCAGGTCTTCGCCCTGAAACATAATCGTACCACCGGAAGGATCTTCCAGACAGTTGACGCATCTCAAAAATGTGGATTTACCGCATCCGGAGGGACCGATAATGGCCACCACATCGCCTTCGTAAACATCCAGATTGACGCCCTTAAGGACCTCGTTTTTATCAAATGTCTTGGTGAGGTTTTTAACTGATAAAATTAACTGTTTTTCCATATCATCTCTCACTCTTCTTCATTTTTGCTTCCAGCAATCTAACACCCCAGGAGATCAGCAGCACCATGGCCAAATACACCAGCGCCAGCATCAAATAGGGCATGGTGTAGTTATAAGTGGGGTCTCCCAACTGCTTGAAAGACTTATAAAGGTCCGTAACGGCAATAAAGCTTACAATGGATGTTTCCTTGATCAAAACGATGAATTCATTGCCCAGAGTGGGAAGAATATTTTTGATTGCCTGAGGCACCACGATCTTCAGCATGGTGGTGCCGTAGGTCAGGCCTACGGCTCTGCCGGCTTCCATCTGTCCGGCATCCACGGAGTTGATACCGCCGCGCATGATCTCGCTGACATAAGCGCCGCTGTTCAAGCCGAATACGATCACCGCTACGGGAATACCGGAGTTGACGGTGATCCCCATCAGCGGCAGCAGCACCCAGTAACCGATCAGAAGCTGCACCACCATAGGCGTGCCACGGAACAGTTCGATATAGCATACGCATATCTTGTCCAATATCCGGGGGATCAGCTTATACTTGGGCATCACTCTTACCACGGCGATCAGCGTGCCGATAACGATGCCGATGAGCAATCCGATGACGGCGATCTGCATCGTCGCCCACAGGCCCTTCAGGACATTTTCGTAGCCCCTCAGGGTGATGAATTGCTTCACAAATTCATTCCACATATCCAAAAAACTGTTCATATCTTTAACCAAAGCAAAGGCTTAGTGCTTACACTAAGCCTCTGCTTCCCTTTTCTATTTTAGTTGGCAGCGCAAATAACATCCAGCATGTCAACAACAGTACCGACGGTATCCAGAGAATCGTCGTCAGCCTTGCAGACGCATACGATGGATTCGGTGTAGTAGGGGATGGAGAAGTTGATCACTTCCATACGGGCGGCGGTGATGGTGATACCGGACATTGCGATATCCACGCCCTGCTTGCCGACAGCGCCGACGACCATATCAAAGTCCATATCGTCGATGACCAGCTCCAGACCCAGCTCGTTGGCCAGCAGCTGCGCGATCTCCATGTCGATGCCGTAGAACTGATTGCCTTCCTTGTACTCGCAGGGAGCGAACTCAGCGTTGGTAGCGACTACCAGCTGCTCAGCAGCACGGTTGACATCCTTGGCGGCAGAGGTAACACCAACATAGCTGGCTTCGTCACCGTTCATGTACTTTGCCTTGATAGAGTCAATTTCAGCAGCCTTATCCGTCAGAATGCCGTCGATCTTAGCCTTCAGATCAGCCTGGTTGGGGTCGATGCCGATACCGTAGTTTTCGCTGGACAGTGCGATGTCAATGATCTTAATGCCGGAGATCTCCTTGCACAGAGCGTTTGCGGTAGTCTTGTCAACAAATACATAGGCGGCATTGCCGTTCTTCATATCGTTGGCAGCCAGAGCGAAGGTGTCGTAGGAAACAGCATTAACACCCTTCAGAACCTGTGCGTACATCAGAGCGGTAGTACCCTTCTGGACAGCAACCTTTGTAGCCTTTGCTTCATTGTTGTTGCATGCAACCATGCATGCGCAAAGCATAACCAGTGCCAGAACCAAAGCAATAATCTTTTTCATAATCTTTACTCCTCCAAAAAATAAATTTTATAATTGTTCTTTTATATATTGTATCTGCTGGACTACCGAGGCAACGGAGGTGCCGCCAAGGCTGATCCGTTTTTCCACGCAGGTCAGCAGATCAATATCTCGATACAAGTCCGTTTCAAACAGCTCACTGTACTGCTTGTAAATTTCCAGCGGCAGTTCTTCCAGAACGCAGCTTCGTCGGATGCACTCAGCCACCAGCTGACCGGATATCTTATAGGCGCTTCGGAAGGGCATGCCTTTCTTCACCAGATAGTCCGCCAGATCCGTTGCGTTGATGAACCCGCCTTGAGCAGCCTTTTTCATATTGCCGGGAATCGTCTTCATAGTACGCAGCATTGGGGCAAATACCTGCAGGCACTGGACCACCGTATCCACCGCGTCAAAGACGGCCTCTTTGTCCTCCTGCATGTCCTTGTTGTAAGCAAGAGGCAGACCCTTGAGGGTAGTCAGCAGCGCCATCAGATCGCCGTAGACCCGGCCTGTCTTACCACGAACCAGCTCTGCCATGTCGGGATTCTTCTTCTGCGGCATGATGGAAGAGCCGGTGGTATAGGCATCGCTGAGTTCAATGAACTTGAATTCCCAGCTTGCCCACAGGATGATCTCTTCACTGAAGCGGCTCATGTGCATCATCAGCACCGACAGGCAGCTCAGCAGCTCCAGGCAGAAATCCCGGTCGGAAACGCCGTCGATGGAGTTCAGGGCCACGGCATCAAACCCAAGGCGCTTTGCCTCAAACACACGGTCGGTATCGTAGGTGGTACCGGCCAGGGCGCAGCAGCCGATGGGCGAAACATTCATCCGTCGTCTGCAATCTGCCAGACGGTCCAGATCCCGCAGCAACATCATGGCATAGGCCAGTATATGATGGCTGAAAAGGATGGGCTGTGCCCGCTGCAGGTGGGTATAGCCGGGCATGATGACAGTTTTGTTTTCCTCGGCCTGAGCGGTGATGGCGGCGATCACATCCTTGATCAGCGGAACGATCTCATCAATCCGTTCCCGCAAATATATTCTCAGATCCAGCGCCACCTGATCGTTGCGGCTTCTTGCGGTATGGAGTTTCTTACCCAGATCTCCCAGCCGCTCTGTCAGCACCTGCTCCACGAACATGTGGATATCCTCGCAGCTCAGGTCGATCTCCAGCTTGCCGCTGTTCAGATCCTCCAGTATCTGCTGCAGGCCGTCAATCAGGGCATCCGCATCCTCCTGGGAAATGATCCCCCTGCTGCCCAGCATAGCCGCATGGGCCATAGAGCCTGTGATATCCTCTTTGTACATTCTGCAATCGAAGTGAATGGAAGAATTGAAGTCATCCGCAATACTGTCGGTTACGCCGGATGTTCGTCCGGCCCACATTTTAGCCATAGCAGTGTCTCCCGGAATTATTTCTTACCGTTTACCATTGCCTGCACCTTAATCGGCAGACCGAAGAGGTTGATAAATCCTTCCGCATCCTTCTGGTTGTAATCACTTTCGCCGAAGGTAGCAATTTCCTCGCTATAAAGGGAGTAGGGACTCCATACACCGGCATTGATCATGTTGCCCTTATAGAGCTTGAGTCTGACCTTACCGGTAACCGTCTCCTGTGTCTTGGACACGAAGGCGCTGAGCGCTTCCCGCAGAGGGGTAAACCACTGGCCGTTGTACACCAGCTCAGCAAAGGTAATGCTCAGCCGCTGCTTTTCATGGAGTGTCATCTTGTCCAGGCAGATGGATTCCAGCACGCTATGCGCCTTGTAAAGGATGGAGCCGCCTGGAGTTTCATACACACCGCGGCACTTCATGCCGACCAGGCGGTTTTCCACGATATCCAACAGGCCGATGCCGTTGGCACCACCGATCTCATTAAGCTTGAGGATAATGTTCTTGGCGCTCATCTTCTCATCATTCAGCGCCACGGGCTTGCCCTGTTCAAAGTCGATGGTTATGTAGGTGGGAACATCGGGTGCCTGAATGGGAGAAACGCCCATTTCCAGGAAACCGGGTTTCTCATACTGAGGTTCATTGCCTGTATCCTCCAGATCCAGACCCTCATGACTCAGATGCCACAGGTTTTTATCCTTGGAGTAGTTGGTTTCCCGGTTGATCTTCAGCGGCACATTGTGGGCTTCCGCATAATCGATCTCTTCGTCACGGGACTTGATATCCCACTCTCTCCAGGGAGCGATGATGGGCATGTTGGGGGCAAAATGCTTGATGGTCAGTTCAAAACGGACCTGATCGTTGCCCTTGCCGGTGCAGCCGTGGCAGATGGCATCCGCGCCTTCCTGCAGAGCGATCTCCACCAGACCCTTGGCAATGCAGGGACGGGCATGGCTGGTACCCAGCAGATATTCTTCATACACGGCACCTGCCTGCATGGTGGGGATGATATACTCATCGACGTATTCGTCGGTCAGATCCAGCACATACAGCTTGGATGCACCGGTCTTCAGTGCCTTTTCTTCCAGGCCTTCCAACTCATCGGCCTGACCCACATTGCCGGATACGGCAATGACTTCACAGTTGTTGTAGTTTTCCTTCAGCCAGGGAATAATGATAGAGGTATCCAGGCCGCCGGAATAGGCCAGCACTACCTTCTTAATATTCTCTTTGTTCATGATTTACGCCTCCAAGCGTTTGATTAATATGCACGGATTATACACCGTATTCATCATATTGTCAACGATATACACATATTTATTCACGATTTGTGTATTCCGCGCAGATATGCCTCTTGCAGCCTCCAGCTTTCGTTGAAAGCATACAATACAATTTACATCACACGGTCATATGGCAAGGAATTCTTGCCGGAACAGGTGAATATCCTCCACTGCTTTCCCATGCGGAACAACAGAAAAGCCATGGCAAGGCAGACGCCTGCCATGGCTTTTTAACGCAGTATTGCGGGAAAATATCCGATTTGGAGCGTATAAACCCCTATGTGAGGCCGCCCTTAGGTGGTCTTTCTGTTATCGCTTATATTGTATCAGCACATTTTTTCTTTGATATGGGACAGGCGGTCCAGAGCCTCGTTCAGTGTGGAATCCAGCTTGGCAAAGTGCAGGCGGACAATATTATTGACACCCTTTTCATGGAAGAAGGATGTGCCGGGCACTGCGCCAATACCCACCTTCCGGGCCATTTCCTCACAGAATTCCACGTCGGTCTGGCCCTTCTTCAAATATGGAGAAATATCGGCCAGAACAAAGTAGGCGCCCTGGGGATCGGTATAGGGAATGCCGATGCGGTCCAGGCCCTCAGTAAAAAGCTTCTTCATGTGAGCATAGTGGGCGCCAAACTCCTCGTAATAGCTGTCGGGCATATCCAGACCCACCACAGCAGCTTCCATCAGTGGGGAAGCGCAGCCAACGGTGTTGAAGTCGTGGTACTGCTTGATCCGGTCCATGATATGCTTCGGGGCAATGGCGTAGCCTAACCGCCAGCCGGTGATGGAGTAGGTTTTGGACAGGGAGGAACAGGATACGGTCCGCTCCCACATACCGGGCAGGCTGTTCATGTAGATGTGCTTGTGGCCCTCATACACGATATGCTCATAGACTTCGTCCATAATGGCATAGACATCGTACTTGATACACAGGTCGGCAATCAGCTTCAGCTCATCATAAGTAAAGACCTTACCGCTGGGGTTGGAGGGATTGCAGATCAGAATGGCCTTTAAGCCCTGCTTGAAGGCATCCTCCAGCACATTGGGATCAAAATGGAACGTGGGGGGAACCAGTGGAATAAACACCGGCTCGCACTGGGCCATGATGGTCTGGGCCCGGTAGTTTTCAAAGTAGGGAGAGAACATTGCAATCTTGTCGCCGGGATTTGTCAGTGCGAAAATGGTATCCACCATCGCCTCGGTAGAACCGATGGTCACCACCATATCGGTATCGGGATTCAGTGTCCGACCCATAAACCGACCGCATTTTCTTGCCAGCGCCTGGCGGAAATTTGGCGCGCCCATGGTGATGGGATACTGATGGGGGCCTAAGTAGCTCACTTCTGCAAGACGGTCCAGCATAGCCTTGGGAGGATCAAAATCCGGGAAGCCCTGTGCCAGGTTGATGGCGCCGCAGTCCAGAGAAATGCGGGTCATCCGACGGATCACAGAGTCGGTAAAATATTGATTTTTTCTGCTCATTTCCTGCATAGTTATATACCTCAATTATTAGTGAATGCCCAGTTCTTCGGTTGTTGCGGGGGTAATGCCGTGGCGGGACAGCAGATTGACGAACTTTTCCGTCTCGGCAACCCGGAAAACAATGTAGGCCTTGTCTTCAATATGGGTAAACAGTGAGTACATATACTCGATGTCAATGTTGCCTTCGGCCAGAGTTGCCAGCACAGGCGCAATGCCGCCGGGCCGGTCCGGCACCGCCACAACGAGCACCGGGGTCATGGACAGAAGATAACCATGCTGCATCAAAATGGATGTGGCCTTCTGCGCGTCATCCACGATCATGCGCAGGATGCCGTAATCAGCGGTCTCCGCAATGGAGATGGCCCGCAGATCGATGCCGTTTTCCGCCAGGATCGTGGTGATCTCAGCAAACTGACCGGCACGGTTTTCCAGAAAAACAGAAATTTGATATACCATCTTGTCCCCTCCTCAGATCTTACGCTTGTCAATGATACGAACAGCCTTGCCCTCGCTGCGGGCGATGGTCTTGGGCGCAACCAGTCGGACCTTGGCATAGATGCCAAGCATAGACTTCAAAGCATCCACCAGACCCTTTTCCATAGAGGTGATCTTGGCCAGAGAGTCGGAGAAGTTCTCCGGTGTCATTTCCACCATCACTTCCAGAGTATCGGAATGGTTGACCCGGTCAACGACGATCTGGTAATTGGCGGGATAGCCCTGTTCCAGAAGCACGGTTTCGATCTGGGACGGGAAGACATTGACACCCTTGACGATGAGCATATCGTCGCTGCGGCCCATAGGCTTGGACATTTTCACATGGGTTCTGCCGCAGGGGCAGGCTTCTCTGGTCAGCACACAGATGTCACGTGTACGGTAACGCAGCAGTGGGAACGCTTCCTTGGTAATGGAGGTAAAGACCAGCTCACCTTTTGTACCTTCGGGCAGCACCTCACCGGTATCCGGATCAATGATCTCGGCAATGAAGTGATCCTCGTTGATATGCATACCGGTCTGTGCTTCACATTCAAAGGCAACACCCGGGCCGGAGGTTTCCGTCAAGCCGTAGATGTCGTATGCTTTGATGCCGAGACCGTTCTGGATCTCTTCACGCATTTTTTCGCTCCAGGCTTCCGCGCCGAAAATGCCGGCCTTCAGCTTGATCTGATCCCGCAGACCCCGCTCATGAATGGTCTCCGACAGATAGGCCGCATAGGAAGGGGTACAGCAAAGGATGGTGGAACCCAGATCGGTCATAAACTGCAGCTGCCGGTCGGTGTTGCCGGAGGACAGAGGCAGGGTCAGACAGCCCACCTTATGAGAGCCGCCGTGCATACCGGAGCCGCCGGTAAACAGGCCGTAGCCGTAGGCGATGTGGCAAACGTCCTCTTTGGTGCCGCCTGCCGCCACGATGGCCCGTGCGCAGCAATCCTCCCACAGATCCACATCATGCTGGGTATAGAAGGCTACCACCCGCTTGCCGGTGGTACCGGAGGTGGAATGGATGCGGACACACTCAGAAAGGGGTGTGCCCAGCAGCCCATAGGGATAGGCTTCCCGCAGATCATCCTTGCTAAGGAATGGGAGCTTGTGCAAGTCGGCGGTGCTTTGAATGTCAGCAGGGGTAACCCCCTTTTCTTCCATTTTCTTGCGGTAGTAGGGAACATTGTCCCATACATGCTGTACCTGCTTTACAAGCCGTTCATCCTGCCATGCTTTGATTTGTTCCCGGGCAGCAGTTTCAATTTCCGGTTGATAATACTTTGACATTGGTCTTTCTCCCCTCAAGCATTGCGGCCAAGATGGAACGCAGTTTTGTTCAGTTCCAGAAATTTGGCAGGAACGCTCTTTTCAATGGCCTCCATCCACTCTTCCTCGGTAAACTCAAAGTTTCGGGAAAGATGGCCCATCAAAACAATATTCACTGCCTTGGAGGATCCTGCCTGCTCCGCCAGTGCCAGCGCGTCAAAAGCATCCACATCCAGACCGGCAGCTTTCATCTGCTCTGTCAGACCCTGAGGATACTCCGCGGCACCGGTAATGACAGGCATAGGACTAATCTTTTGGGTATTGACCACGATCTTTCCATCGGGTTTCAGATATTCCGTCCAGCGGGCAGCTTCCAGCAGTTCAAAGGAAACGATAAAGTCCGCCTCGCCCTTGTCGATAACGGGAGAGTAGACCTTGTCACCGAAACGGACATAGGTGACCACACTGCCGCCGCGCTGGCTCATACCATGGACTTCGGACACCTTGATGTCATAGCCCTTCTGCAGCAGCATACGGCCCAGCAGCTTGGAAGCCAGCAGACTTCCCTGTCCGCCGACACCGACGATCATAATATTCGTTGTTTTCATATTCATTCCTCCTTTGCTGCGCGCAGTGCGTCAAGCTTACAAAGCTGGGCGCAGACACCGCAGCCGGTGCAGAGGGTGTTGTCGATTTTTGCTTTTTTATCAATAATGCTGATGGCCGGGCAGCCGATCTTCATACAGGCCTTGCAGCCGACACACTTATCAGCGTCGGCGATGATAGGCTTTTTATGCTTTACATACTTCAGCAGGGCGCAGGGACGGCGGGAAATGATCACAGAAGGCTCATCTACCGCGGTTTCTTCCTGAATGGCAGCATCACACTGGGAAAGATCATAAGGATCCACAACCCGGACCCGGCGAATGCCGATGGCACGGCACAAAGCTTCCAGATCGATCTTGGTGCAGGGATCCCCCTTCAGGTTAAAGCCGGTGGTAGGATTCTGTTGGTGACCGGTCATGCCTGTAATAGAGTTATCCACAATGATAACCGTACCGCAGGACTCATTGTAGGCCATGTTCACAAGGCCCGTCATACCGGAATGCATAAAGGTAGAGTCACCGATCACCGCCACAGCCTTCTTTCCATCGGCACCACCGGCCTTGGTAAAGCCATGGAGACCGGAAATGGAAGCGCCCATGCAGATCGTGGTGTCCAGTGCGGCCAGAGGGGGCACTGCACCCAGGGTATAGCAGCCAATGTCGCCCAGTGCGGTAACCTTGTTCTTTGCCAGGGTGTAATACAGGCCACGGTGGGGACAGCCGGCGCACATAACCGGGGGGCGTTGCGGGATCGCCGCATCCAGCTTCGTACCGTTTTGCACAGGGACACCCATTTTTTCAGCGATCAGATTCTGGGAGAACTCATCGATACAAGGGAACAATTCCTTGCCCACACAGTCCAAACCCAACTGCTTACAGTGGGTCTCAATAAAGCTGTCCAACTCCTCTACAACGATCAGCTTGGAAACGGACTTGGCAAAATCCAGGATCTTCTGCTTGGGCAGCGGCCAGATCATGCCCAGCTTCAACACAGGATATGTATCACCGCAGACTTCCTTGACATACTGGTAGGAAGTGGAGGAGGTGATAATGCCGATGCTGTGGTCAGCACCCTCTTCCAGACGGTTGATTTCAGCGGTTTCCGCCCAGTTTTCCAGCAGCGCAGTACGCTCTTCGACGATGGGATGGCGGCGCTTGGCATTGCCGGGCATCATGATATACTTCTGGGGATTCTTTTCGTAGGTCTTGCTTACTTCAACACGCTCCCCCAGCTCCACGATGCTCTGGGAATGGGAAACACGGGTACACATTTTGATAAAGACAGGGGTATCAAACTGCTCAGAAAGCTCATAAGCCAGCTTGGTAAAGGCCAAAGCTTCGGCAGAATCAGACGGCTCCAGCATGGGGAGCTTGGACGCTCTGGCATAATGGCGGGAATCCTGCTCGTTCTGGGATGAATGCATGCCCGCGTCGTCTGCCACACCGATGACCATACCCGCGTTGACACCGGTATAGCCGATGGTAAACAGAGGGTCTGCCGCTACGTTGAGACCCACATGCTTCATGGCACAGAAGCTGCGCTTGCCTGCCAGGCTGGCACCGAAGGCAGCTTCCATAGCAACCTTCTCATTGGGCGCCCATTCCGCGTAGACCTCTTTATATGCAGCGATGCATTCGGTGATTTCGGTACTGGGAGTACCGGGATAGCTGGATACAAAACTGCAGCCGGCCTCATACAGGCCTCTGGCAACTGCTTCGTTGCCAAGCATCAGTGTTTTCATAAATCTCCCTCCTCAAGCTAGCCAGTGATCTGGCTTTCTACCAGGCGGCCCTGGCAGTATTTTTCACGCAGCACCGGTTTTTCGATCTTGCCGGTGGGATTTCTGGGGATCCGGTCGAAGATGATCTTTCTGGGGCGCTTGTACCGGGGCATCGCAGCGCAGAAATCGTTGATCTCCGCTTCCGTACAGGTTTCGCCCTCTTTGATCTCCACGATGGCCGCGGCGATCTCGCCAAGACGGGGATCCGGCAGGCCGATGACAGCCACATCCTTGATCTTAGGGAAGCCACGAAGGAAATCTTCGATCTGAACAGGATACAGATTCTCACCGCCGGAAATGACCACATCCTTCTTGCGGTCTACCAGATAAATGAAGCCGTCCTCATCCATACGGGCCATGTCGCCGGTCCAGAGCCAATCGCCCTTCAGCACCTCAGCGGTGGCTTCGGGGTTCTTATAGTAGCACAGCATTACACCGGGGCCACGGACAGCCAGCTCACCCACCTGGCCCTGGTCAACTTCCTTGCCGGATTCATCGATGATCTTGGTTTCCCACAGGTAGCCCGGCTTGCCGATGGCACCCACCTTGTGGGTATTTTCCACACCCAGATGCACACAGCCGGGTCCGATGGATTCGGAAAGGCCGTAGTTGGTATCGTACTGATGATGGGGGAATTTTTCCCGCCAACGGCGGATCAGGCTGGGCGGCACCGGCTGCGCGCCGATATGCATCAGCCGCCACTGATCCAGATAATAGTGATCCAGATCGATGCGGCCGGAATCCACCGCATCCAAAAGGTCCTGTGCCCAAGGCACCAGCAGCCAGACGATGGTGCACTTTTCCTCCGTCACGGCCCGCAATATCCACTCCGGTTTGACGCCACGGAGCAGAACCGCTTTACTGCCGGAAAGCAGAGAACCAAACCAGTGCATCTTGGCACCGGTGTGATACAAGGGCGGAATGCAGAGGAATACATCCTCACGGGTCTGACCGTGGTGATTCTGCTCCACCATGCAGGCGCAGTTCAAGGATCTGTGATCGTGCAATATTGCCTTTGGAAAGCCGGTGGTGCCGGAAGAGAAATAGATGGCGGCATGATCGTCCTCCGTCAGTGCCACAGGCGGGGCGCTGGAAGAACAGAAGCCTGTCAATCTCATGCAGTCTTCCGAGTAAGCAGGGCCGTTTCTGCCCACAAAAAACATCATTTTCAGAAAATCCAGATCCTCAGCGATGGCATCCATACGGCTCACAAATTCCGGCCCAAACACCAGAACTTCCACATCCGCCAGATCCAGACAATACTTGATCTCATCGGAAGAATACCGGAAATTCATAGGCACAGCAATGCAGCCGGCCTTCAGAATACCAAAGTAAATGGGCAGCCATTCCAGGCAGTTCATCAGCAAAATCGCTACCTTTGTACCCTTTTTCAATCCCCGGCTCAACAGCAGGTTGGCAAAGCGGTTGGCCCGCCGGTCAAAATCCTTCCAGCTCAGTTCCCGGCGGTAAGGGGCATCGGGATTGGCATTTTCAATCAAATTAAAGTCCCGCCATGTAACCGCCTTGTCCCGCTCCTCGGAAGGGTTGATCTCCACCAAAGCAGTCTCGGCACTGTACAGTCTGGCATTGCGTTCCAAATATTCCGTAATAACCATAAAAGCACACCCTTTCTATTCATTCGGGTTGGTACAAAAAAAGCCTCTGCAGCATGCAGAGGACGAGTTTACCCCGTTGTACCACCTCAATTTACCGCAAAGCCGCGGCCTTATCCGGTCCCAGCAGACCGTAAGCGCAATATCGGGCGCACCCCGTCTCCGCCTACTAAAGGTTCAGCGAAGCCGCTCGGAAAGGAATTCGGCGCGATCTCTCTGCTGCCTTGCACCAACCGGCAGTTCTCTGGTAGAAAGATATGGGCGCGTACTAGGTTTCTTCATCGCGTTTTTTCTGTTAATTTTAGCATTTTCACAAAATAAAGTCAACAAAAAACTATTGCTGACAGCTTAAAAATCCCCCCGCATTCCACAGGCTGACCAATGCATTCCTGTAAAAACAACTATTGCACATCATAGCGATAATGGTATGTTTATAAGGCGTGGTGCATATTTATGCACATTATCCAAATAGTCTTGGAAAAATTCCCCTGACATTCATGTATTTTGGTCATTGACTTTACTATCGCAAAGTGCTAAAGTTTGTAACAAGAAAAATTGCTGCGGACAATAGCAGCGGAAAGGAGCTTATCATGGCTATCAACAATGCTTCCAATATGAATCCCAAGTCCGTGATGGGCTTCTCCTATTTTAGCTATTTTAAGGCTTGCTTTTTTGCAGGCCTGTTTTGCCGTACCCAATTCGATCTGTCCGGTGCATAACTGAACCCCTTTCAAGTGTATTTAGAAGGTGGCTCTGTTTCGGACAGAGCCACCTTTTTATTTTAAAAACAAAAGGAGAAATCACTATGAAACGCGTACTTGCTCTGATCATGACCGCTCTGATGCTGCTGGCCCTGTGTGCCTGCGACACCACCAATAAAGCAAACGACGGAACCTACCGTGTGGGTATCGTGCAGCTGCAGCAGCATATTGCCCTGGACAAGGCAACCAAGGGTTTCCAGGATGCTTTGACCGAAAAGCTGGGTGATAAGGTTAGCTTTGATGTCAAGCTGGCCAGCGGCGAAACCACTACCTGCACCACGATCGTGACAAAATTCCTGAATGACGGTGTGGATTTGATCATGGCCAACGCGACACCTGCTGTCATCGCTGCCAAGGAGGCTACCTCCTCCATTCCCATCATCGGTACCTCTGTAACCGATTATGTTGCCGGTGAAACCCAGATCGTAGCAACCAACGAGGCCCCCGGTGCCAATGTCACCGGCTACTCCGATATGAGTGACATCGCTGCCCATGTGGAGCTGACCCAGAAGCTCTGTCCCAATGCCAAGACCGTCGCCATCATCTACTGCTCCGCAGAGCCCAACTCCGTCATCCAGGGCAAGCAGGCGGAAGCGCTTTATCAGGCCGCCGGTTTCACCACCGTTATTCTCACCGCCAGCGATATCACCACCATTTCCTCCGTTGTCACCTCCGCCTGTGATCAGGCCGATGTGATCTACATTCCCACCGACAATCTCTTCGCGGAAAACATGGAATCCGTTAAGAACATCGCTGAGCCTGCAAAGATCCCCGTGATCTGCGGTGAGGGCGGCATGGTCGAGACAGGCGGAACTGCCTCCGTGGCCATCGACTACTATGTTCTGGGTTACCGTGCAGGTGAAATGGCCTATGAGATCATGGTTAACGGCGCGGACCCCGCAAAGACTCCCATTGGCTTTATGACCGCTGAGGATATGGAATTGGTCATCAACGAAGAAAACGCGGCTGCTATCGGCCTGACCATCCCTGAAGACCTGAAATAAAACATAAGCACCACCGGCGGTTTTTACCGCCGGTTACGGTGCGACGGAGGTAGTATATGTCTTTCCTTGCTTCTATGCTGAAAATGCTGCCGGATGCGGTGGCCCAGGGTCTGATCTGGGGCATTCTGGCAATCGGTGTCTTTATCACCTACAAGCTGCTGGATTTTTCCGATTTGACCGTTGACGGTTCCATTTGTACCGGCGGTGCTGTTGCGGCGCTGCTGATCATCAACGGTGTTCCCGTCGGCATCGCTATGGTCGCCGCCTTCTGTGCCGGCGCGCTGGCCGGTCTTGTGACCGCTGTTCTGCACACCAAAATGGGCATCCCCCCCATTCTTGCCGGTATTCTGACCCAGCTTGCGCTGTATTCCATCAATCTGCGCATTATGGGCAAATCCATGCTGGCAGTCAGTGTCGATAAGTTCAATCTTCTGGTCAGTGTTCGCAACCAGAGTTCTTCCTGCCTGGTGGCGCTTCTGTTTGTGGCCGCCATTATCGGTGTGCTGTACTGGTTCTTTGGCACAGAGCTGGGCTCTGCCATCCGTGCCACCGGTGCCAACGGCAACATGAGCCGCGCTCAGGGCATCAACACAGACCGCATGAAGCTGATTGGCCTTGTGTTGGCCAATGGCCTTGTAGGTCTCAGCGGCGGCCTGTACACCCAGTATCTGGGCAGCGTTACCGTGAACATGGGCCGTGGTGCCATTGTCATCGGTTTGGCAGCCGTGATCATCGGTGAGGTCCTGTTCAGCAAGATCTTCCGGAATTTCGCGCTGCGTCTGACCGGTGTTGTCATTGGCGCTATTATCTACTATGTGGTCATCGCTCTGGTCATTCAGTTGGGTCTGAATACCGACGATCTGAAGCTGTTCTCCGCAGCCTTCGTGGCACTGGCTCTGTTCGTTCCCTACTGGAAGAACCGGCACACAGGAAAAACCTTGGCAAAGGGAGGAAAGAACCATGCTTGAAATTTCCGGTATCAACAAAACCTTTAATCCGGGTACTGTCAACGCGAATCACGCGCTGAAAGATCTTTCCCTTCATTTGGCCGATGGAGAATCCATTGCTGTCATTGGCGGCAACGGTGCTGGCAAATCCACCCTTCTGAACGCCGTAGCCGGTGTATGGAGTGTAGACAGCGGCAGTATCCATCTGGGCGGCATTGATATCACGAACCTCCCGGAGTATAAACGTGCCAAGTATATCGGCAGAGTTTTCCAGGATCCCATGATGGGAACAGCAGCCAATATGCAGATTGAGGAAAACCTTGCTCTGGCTGCCAGACGGGGCGCACGCCGTGGTCTTAGAATCGGTATCACCAAAGCGGAACGGGAACAGTTCCGGGAAATGCTCCGGATTCTGGATCTGGGCTTGGAAAACCGGCTTACGGATAAGGTGGGTCTGCTTTCCGGCGGTCAGCGTCAGGCATTGACACTGCTGATGGCAACCATGCAAAAGCCGAAGCTGCTGCTTCTGGATGAGCACACCGCCGCGCTGGATCCCAAGACCGCCGCAAAGGTCATGGAAGTGACCCGTACTCTGGTCAACCAGGACCGGTTGACCACCCTGATGATCACCCACAACATGCGTGATGCCATTGAGTATGGCGACCGGCTGATCATGATGTACGAAGGCCGTATTGCGTTGGATATCGCCGGTGACGAGAAGAAGAACCTCACCGTGGAGGATCTGCTGGCCAAGTTTGGTCAGGCCACAGGCTCTTCCGAGGTTTCTGACAAGCTGCTGTTATCGAAATAAAGAACAAGGCCCGGAGGATTCCCTCCGGGCCTTTCAGCTTGTCAAAAAAGTATAGATTTTAGAATTTCAACCGCACAGCGCATATGAGGTGGTGTTACTTTCTTGTCGCCGAACAAGAAAGTAACCAAAGAAGTCGGCATAGGGGAGGAACTGAGTTCATTGCTCCCGCATTC
>JAZURG010000141.1:0-10961 GCA_045606145.1 Faecousia sp. | reverse complement strand
CATACCAAGGTACTGTTAGTAGGTGTAGAAGATCTGCAAAAGCATCTTTTATCCAATGTGAAAGGATATCTGCTAAACCCGGATGGCTATTGTCATGTGCTGGGAGCAGAGCAGCTGGCGTTGATCCAACAGCAGTTTATGCAATGATCCTACACAAAAAGGAATGTTCTCATCGTTGCATGCGTCAACACGAGAACATTCCTTTTTTGCATTATAGATATTCATCTATTTACACTTATTTTCATTTATTTATTCTTTATTACCTTCTATTTCTCTTTTCAATCGAAGACCTTTGAAAGCAACGCCACAGTCTCGTCTGCAATGCCTTTAGGTGGGATATCCACCGCAGAAATTTGATAGCGTTTCATTGATTATAACCCTAAAATATAAAAGCCGGTATATGCTTCTGCTTTATTTAGCCATTCAACCAATATTTCATAATCCTTGGGTTTCACTTTGATGAGTTTCTCAATAATGGGTTTTATCAATTCTGCACCGTAATAATTCATACCAAATATATCCATGGTATCAAAAATGCAGCGGTATTCGTTGTAAAATAAATCTTCATCATCTACATACAACGAATCATTTTGCCAATGCTGAATACTTCGCAGTGCTACACGCTCGGTTACTTTTCTTTTGGTAGATAACTTGCAAAACTGAATTTCAATAAATGCAGAACCGCCGTATGCTCTTCTCTCTTCTTGAGAATTAAAAACATGAAATAACACAGTATCACCTCCGCTTCACTTTGACTGACTTGTCCTATTCAATTCCTCAATATTCAAATCAAACTTGATTCGCTCGTGGACATCTTTCCGACTTAAAAGGATTACAGTTTCTACATGGGCGCAACGAGGGAAAAGGTCCGCAGCCATGGCATTTTTCAGTGCGTATCCTCTTTCTTTCAGTAACGCCACATCTCTTGCCAATGTTGCAGGGTCGCAGGAGACATAAACGATTCTTCTGGGAGCAAATCTTGCCAGCGCTTCGATGGCATCAGCATTCAGACCCTTTCTGGGTGGATCTACCACCACCACATCGGCCTTGATGCCCTTTGCTTCCAGCGCAAGGGCTGCTTCACCGGCATCACCGCAGAAGAATTCCGCATTTTTAATACCGTTACGTTTAGCATTGTCCTTAGCGTCTTCAACCGCCTGTGGAATTACCTCAACACCGATGACCTTTCCGGCTGCTTTCGCCATGCACAAGGTGATCGTGCCGACGCCGCAGTACAGATCCAGTACCGTATCTTCCTTTGTGATCTCCGCCTGGGCAATGGCAGCTTCATAGAGCCGCTGGGCCTGATGGTGATTCACCTGATAGAAAGACCGGGCGGACAGCCGGAAATTCAACCCGCAGAGGGTATCTTCAATATAACCCGGGCCATAAAGGGTGATAAACTCGTCGCCCAGAATAGTATTGCCCTTTTTGGTATTAACGGACAGCACCAGTGTGGTGAAACCGGGCACTGCCTGCAATCGCTTTACAAGGTCCTCTGGATGGGGCAGCTTTCTGCCATTGACCACCAAACAGACCAATACCTGCCCCGATACTGCGCCACGGCGCACATAGATATGCCGCAGCAGCCCCTTGTGTGCCTCTTCATCGTAAGCGGAGATTCGATAGTGGTTTACATAATCCACAACAATTCTCTTGACCCGATCGGTCTCCTCCGGCAGGATCAAACAGCGGTCATTCTCCACCACTTGGTGGGTACCTGCCTTGAAAAAGCCTGCATAAACCCGGCCTTTCTTACTTGCCACCGGGTACTGGGCCTTATTGCGGTAGCAATGGCAATCCGGCGCGGACAATATAGGCATTTCCGTCAAGCTTTCACCGCCGATGCGGTTCAAAGCCTGCCGTACCCGCTCGGCCTTCATGCGGGTCTCTTCTTCGTAATCCATGTGCCAGAAATCGCAGCCGCCGCAGAGCTTTGCAACGGGGCATTCCCGGTTCACCCGGTGGGGGGATTTTTCCAAAATCTCTGTGATCTTACCGGCCGCCCAGGTCTTTTGGGCCTTTTCGATGCGCACCAGCACCCGCTCTCCGGCGATGGCATTGGGAATAAACACGGCGCAGCCGTCGATTTTGGCAACACCCTGCCCCTCAGCGGTATAGTCCGAGATCACCGCTTCATAAATTTTGCCTTTTTCCAGCATCAGTTTTCCTCCAGCCGCATTTCCATGCCGATCTTCTGGGGTTTCATGCCCAGAGATTCATAAAATCCCATTGCGCGCTCATTGAATGCCCATACATTTAAGGTCACACTGTCGCAGCCAAGGGTCTTGGCATACCCCACAATGTAGGCATAGACAGCCTTGCCGATATGCTTGCCCCGGCAGGTTTCGTCCACGCACAGATCGTCGATATAAAGTGTGGTATTGTCTACCAGCACCGGGTCATTCTTGGTGACTTTCAAAATGCAGAAACCGTAGCCAAGAACTTTGCCATCCTCTTCCGCTATAAAGATGGGACGGCTTTCATCCTGCAAAAGGTTTCGCAGGTCTGCTTCATTATATTTTTGAGCACCTGCCCGGAATAGATCCGGCCTGCCTAAGTGATGGACCTGTCCCACCTGCTTCAGCAGTTCGATCATACCGGGAATGTGCTTTTCCTCCGCTGCGCAAATATGCATACTATCGCCTCGCAATCTGTTTTTCCTATCATACCACAAAACCGCGTCCCGGTAAAGAATCTTCTTGACAAAGAAAACCCATCCCTTTACAATATCATTAGACGATATCATATAACGATATAAAAAGGAGGATGCCCTATGCCGAAAAAAGCCATGGATATTTTGACGGAATCCATGTTTTATGTGCTGATGGCCTTTTGCCACGGCCCTATGTGCGGCATTGACGCGGCCCAATTCATTGAAGAACGCACCCACGGCCGCCTGCGGATGGGGCCTGCCACCTTATATACCGTCATTGGTAAATTTGAAAAGGAAAAGTATATCAAAGAGGTGGAGGTAGAGGGCCGCAAACGCACCTACCAGATTACCGACAAAGGCCGCCAGGCCTACGATGAGGAATTGAACCGGCTGCGCCAGTGCGTGGCCGACGCGGAAGGAGGGTCCCGATATGTCTGATGAAAACATCCGCTATGCCTACCGCCTTTGCCCCTGCTTTGCCTACGATGTTGAGGGCATACAGACTTGGCTGGAAGACATGGCTGCCAATGGCCTTGTGCTGGAAGCGGACGGCGCTTTTCTTGGATTCTTTACATTCCGCAAGACCGCACCCCAAGAACACCGCTACCGCCTTGCGCCTATTCAAGATAAAAAGGGGTTCTTCTCCGATACCTTCGAAGACCCCGATGATGAGGAGCAGGAATTCAGCAAGAAATGCGGCTGGGAATACTTGGTCCGCTACGGAAGATTCTATATTTACCGGGCAACCTCTGAGGATGTGCGGCCCCTGCACACGGACCCGGCTGTCCATGCCTTAGCTTTGGAAGCAGTGAAGAAGCAGCAGCGCAGCGCCATTTTTTCAACAATTACTAATTTCATTGTTGTTTCCGTGGTTTCCCATGAATTGTTTCACTTTTTCCGCTCCGGTGCTATCATCGGTTTACTGTTTCTGCTGAGCATGGTAGGCTACGCCTGCTGGCTGATCGGCAGCGGAATCGCCGCAGTAGTCCGGCTCTCCCGATACCAAAAGCGTCTGCGCAGCGGTGACGGTCTGGACCGCCGGAAGGATTGGAAAAGAAAAGCCTTTATTGTTCGTTTCTCGAAATTTTTGCCCCTTGTGTGCGCTCTGATTTTTTTGACCACATGGCTGAATTCCCTTGCTTTGACTTACGAGGGAACTCCGCTGACAGAATATTCTCAGGATCCACCCTTTGCGGTGCTGGAAGATATTTTTCCGGAATCAGAGATCGACCGCAGTGCCGACTTTTTGGATTACAACACTGTGATTCACTATGCCACCGCCTTGTCTGAAAACTATGAATGGCGGCAGGAAGACACGGTCGTCACCGATGGCGGCTCTTACCATTGCATTTTGCGCATTGAGCATCATGAAACTGTGGGCACGCTTTGGGCCAAGGGTCTGTTTCATGACTATTTCATATCTGAGCGGCTGCGCTACCGGGGCAAACGGTACGAAGCGCTGGAGGTACCCGAAACCGATTTTGACGATGTTCGGGTGTATAGCAGCTATGGAATTTTCCATATCCTCATTCGACAAGGAAATGCTGTAACACATGCCACCGTCAGCATCACGCAGCAAGGACAGAATAATCAATGGCATCTTTGGCTGGATGCTATGAAAGAAAAGTTAGAAAGCTAAATGATCGTTTAACGCACCAACTGTCGATGGTGCTTGTAGGGGCGGCTAATAGCCGCCCGCACGGGCGACCAATGGTCGCCCCTACGAATTCTATCGACAATTGCCGCAAAAACGACACCGAGCGGGCACAGGGAAGTGACGAAAAGCACCGCACCATGCACGAATTGGCCGCGGGCACTGCCCGCATAAACGATCATTTATGAGAACAAAAGGTTTTGATTTTATGAGTTATGTAAACTGCAATTTATGTCCCCGGCAGTGCGGTGTAGACAGAACTGCCGGAGAAGTGGGTTTCTGCGGCTGTCCCGACACCGCACTGGTTGCCAAAACTATGCTCCACAAATGGGAAGAGCCTGCTCTGGCAGGCAGTGGTGGCAGCGGTGCTATTTTCTTTGGTGGCTGCACCCTCGGCTGCAAATATTGCCAAAATGCCGCCATCAGCGGCAAACCGGTAGGAACTTCCGTAGACAGCGCCGGATTGCGGCAGATGATGGAAGCTCTCATTGCGCAGGGTGCCGAAAATATTGATCTGGTGACACCTACCCACTATCTTCCCACAATTATTCCCGCCCTTTCTCCAAAACTCCCTGTTCCTGTTGTGTATAACTGCGGCGGTTATGAGCGCACCGAAACCATTAGGCTTTTGGACGGTTTGGTGGATATATACCTACCAGACATGAAGTATGCAGATAGCCGTCTTGCGGCAGCACTCTCCGGTGCGCCGGACTACTTTCCCGTTGCCACATCCGCTATTCGGGAAATGGTATGCCAAACAGGCCCGGTGCAATGGCAAGGGAACAAGGTAGTAAAAGGCACGATCATCCGTCATCTGATCCTGCCCGGCTGCGTTGAAAACTCTCTAAGGGTGCTGGATTGGATCGGCGATACCTTTGCTCCCGGTGAGGTTTTGGTGAGTTTGATGCGCCAGTACACCCCTATGGGCCGACTTCCCTCCCCCTTTGACCGCCCTATTACCGAAGAGGAGTATGACAGCGTTCTCAGTTGGATGTTTCTCAACGATCTTGAAGGCTTCACCCAGGAAGCCTCCTCCGCTGATATTACCTTTATCCCGGACTTTTAAATAAAAAAACAGGTTAGGCTTTCGCCTAACCTGTTTTTTTATCAGTAAGAAAATTACATATCGAAGGGTTCCATGCCCAGAACGGGGTGGCCAACTTCGCCCAGGAACTCCAGCAGCTGCTCGGGATCCTCAGTGCAGACGGTTTCGTCCGCGATCATGTCGGTGAAGTTCTCAACACCGTACATTTCCAGAGCAACCTCATCCAGACGCTCGCGGACCTGATCCTTCAGATCCTTGGGCATCCAAACGATACGGCCGGGGCCGCCTTCAGCGGCGATGAACTTCTTGGAGAAGATGAACTGTTTGCCGTGGCCCATGAAGCCGGGAGTCTGAACACCGCCGCCGGTCATGGAAGCCATGTCGGAGAAGCTCATGCCCAGAGGAGTGATGCCGGCGTGCTCACGGCAGGTGATAACAACACCCATGGAGCAGGGCTCGACACCGCAGATACACTCGAAGCAGCCGCAAGAGGTCATGGGATCCTCAAACAGGGAGTACAGAGTGATATGCTCCAGAGCACCGTGGGAGTACTTCTCGATTGCCTCGTCAACGTCAACGTAACGGCCCAGACGCTCGTCGATGCAGCGCTCCTTGGGAACGATCTGGCAAGGACCGGTGGGATCCAGCTCGTTGGTAGCCTTAGCATCCAGCCAGGAAACAGCGCCGCACAGACCCAGACGCTCGGGAGTAACGATACATACGTGGCTGGGGGAGAAGGCCTGACACATAATGCAGGTGTAGTAAACGGGAACGGACTCGTCGGTCATGCTGCGCAGACGGTCGTCACGCTTAGAGAAGATCTCGTTGGCCTGAGCGCGCAGTGCCTTGTTCTGCTCGTCGCCAACAACGATGGTAACCTGGCTCTTGTCCACGATGGCTTCGAACTCGGTCTTCAGCTTGGCGTACAGAACTTCGCCCAGATGCTTAAACTTGAAGCCAGCCTCGTAGTCGGCCTTGGAGATACGGACACGGATCATGTCACGCTGGCCGGTGTGCATAACACCTTCGATGCAGTTCAGCCAAGCATGGATCTTACGCTCCATGACGGACTCAAAGTCAGGCTGCATAGCCTTGCCGGCAACTTCGATGGTGTAAGACAGAGATATCTTGGAGCCCACGGGGATCTCATCGATCTCGGGGCCGATAACAGTGATGTTGTGGTCTTCGACTTCCAGAGCCTCGCGGGTCTGAACCAGCTCGAAGCAGTCCACGCGGGAGCCGTCCACTTCCACCTGCATATCGCCGCGGCGGATGATCTCGCCCTCGAAAGCGGTAGCGTAGGAAACGGGGATGTCGATCTTGGTGATCTTCAGCTTGATGTCGCGAGCTTCCAGAGAAGTTGCGTTCCACTTGGAAGTATCCAGCTGCTGGATCAGAGACTTGGGAACACGGAACATGTTCTCGGTCTCGTTGGAGATAACGGGGAAGCCGCAGCAGATAGCACCGGCACCGTAGGAAACGATCTCGTCAGACAGAGGCTTGTAAGCATTGACGAAAGCGTTGACACGGTCCATGGTGTACTTGTACAGGGCCTTGGTATCGCCGGGCTGGATAGCGCCGAAGATCAGCGCTGCACGCAGAGCGACGGAAACGATGTGGATAACAGACTGCATCTCGTAGCCCAGGGGCACAACACGCACACCTTCACCCAGCTTCATGCCGGCGTCAGCGCAGTGCTTGATGGAATCGCCGGTCAGGGAGACCAGGATACCCTGCGCCTGGTATTCCTTCGCCAGAGCAACGGTCTCAGCGGGATCCTCAGCACCGCCGATGATAACGGCAACACCGGGAATATCGTTGATAACCAGGGGCAGACCCAGGTTACGAACAAATGCGTCGGTCAGGAAGCCCATTTCAGGCTCGGTGTAAGGCTCAGCGCCGTGGATGTACTTCAGTGCTTCCAGGAACTCTGCGCACAGAGCGGAAGCGATGCCGCTGTCGAAAGCGACCTGCAGGCGCTTGTTGCGGGTCATCATGGGCTTGATGTCGGCTTCCATAGCAGCCTTCATTTCACCCAGGTTATTGATCTTCTTGCCGGTAATGCTGTAGTAGCAGGGCAGATTGTAGGCGGTTGCGGGGAATGCTACAGGCTCAGCTTCGCCGTACTGGGCGATGGCTGCGTCGATAGCAGCTACGGTACGAGCGTAGTTATAATCGTTACCGCCGAAAACTCTATCAAAAAGTGTCAACGTTTTTTCCTCCTCATGTAATTTGTGGGGACTTATTCACGATCCAAAATTTCTTTGATCTTCCGAATTTCTTCGATTGCCGCGGGGCTGAAATCGTATGGGGATTTTCCCTGACGGTCCGCGTCGATGATGTCGGTATTGTAGTGGATAAAGCCCAGCAGGTCTTCCGCGGGGATGGCGCTGCGGATAAATTCCTCATCGCCTTCGTCCCGGATCTTGTTGGCTACCACCCGAACCTGCTTGACACCCAGATCGCTGGCCAACCGCTTGACGTTGCGGTAGGTCTGGACAGATCTTGCGCCGGGTTCGATGACCACAATAAACTGATCCATATTCATAGCAGTGCCTCTGCCCAGATGCTCCAGACCGGCTTCCATGTCCATAATGACCACATCGTTTTTCCGATAGGTCAGACTGCTCAGCACGGATTTCAGCATCACATGTTCGGGGCAGACACAGCCGCTGCCGCCTACATCCACAGTACCCATGACCAATAACTTTACACCGTTGATGTCCTTGCTGAAGGTGTCGGGAATATCCGCCACATAAGGGTTCAGCTTGAAGAACTTGTTAGCGGCGGTAGCGCCGGTGCGCTCTTCCACCAGGGTACGCATTTTGGAGATAGGGATGATCTCATCGACTTCTTCCTGAGTCAGACCCAATGCCAGACCCAGATTCGCGTCCGGATCCACGTCAGCCGCCAGAACGGTACGGCCCTCATCGCCATACAGTCTTGCCAGGGTGGAGGACAGGGTGGTTTTACCCACGCCGCCCTTTCCGGTAATCGCTAGTTTCATAACTTAGATTCCGAGAGCCTCACGTTTTGCTTCGATACATGCGATCATCTTGTCACCCAGGGACTCGATGTCGGTATCCACAACGAACTTAGCCTCGACCCACTCGTTGATGCCGTCTTCACCCTGCAGCAGGCGGGTGACTTCGTCGGAACCCTTGGAGTAAGGATCAACGCCCAGGAAGGTCTCGATACCGGTTGCGACAACGTAGTTACCGATGGAGACAGCCTTCTCGGACATCCATTCGGGAGCGCAGCCAACAACGGGAACCTGAGAAATGTTGATACCCCAGTCCTTAGCGATATCGGATGCCAGGACCATCATACGGGAGATATCAACGCAGGAGCCCATGTGCAGCACGGGAGGAATGTTTGCCAGCTCGCAAACACGCTTCAAACCAGCGCCACAGTATTCCTTAGCCTGCACGGGGTCCATCAAACCGGCCTTGGCAGCAGCCTGTGCGGAACAACCGGTGGTGATAACGATGATATCGTTCTCCAGCATCTTCTTCATCAAGCCGATGTGGGCGGTGTCGGGACGGACCTTGGGGTTGTTACAGCCGACCATAGCCACAGCGCCGCGGATAACGCCGGAATGTACACACTCGACCAGAGGCTTGGTGGTGCCGAACTCGTCCAGCTGAGAGTTGGCAACGGTGTCCAGAACCTTCTTGATGGCCTCAACGGAGTAACCGACTCTGGCCTTCTGCTTCTGGTTGGGGATATTGACCAGCTCGGGGTTGCGGTTCTTGAAGTTCTCAATTGCCATCTTCACGATGCCCTTTGCGCTCTCACCGGCAGTCTCAGCAGAGAACTGGATGAACTCGGAGTCGGGCATACGGGCAATGGGAGAAGTGGTGATGAACTTGGTGTGGAAGCACTTGGACAGGGGACCCAGTGCGGGGAAGATACACTGCACGTCAACAACAATGGCTTCGCAGGCGCCGGTCAGAACCACATTTTCCTGATTCAGGTAGTTGCCGGCCATGGGGATGCCGTGACGCATAGTGACTTCGTTGGATGTACAGCAAACACCGGAAACGGTGATGCCCTTGGCGCCCATAGTCTTTGCGTATGCGATCATCTCAGGATCGTTTGCAAAGTACACGATCATTTCAGACAGAGAGGGATCATGGCCGTGAACAACGATGTTGACGTTGTCCTTTTCCATAACGCCGATATTTGCCTCGGTGTCAATGGGACGGGGAGTGCCGAACATAACGTCAGAGAACTCAGTGCCCATCATGGAGCCGCCCCAGCCGTCGGACAGACCTGCACGCAGGGACTGACGGATCAAAGCCTCGGCAAGGCTGGAGTTACCCATGTGGGTCATGTGCATAGCGGTTGCGATTTCGCGGTGGATAGCACGGGGCATGATTTCTGCCTTGCGCCACAGTTCCTTGGTATGTTCAGGCGCGCGCTGTGCGAATTTCTGCTCGCCGAAGGGGAAGCCATACTCCAGCAGACCGATCTCAGCCATCTCGTGAGCCAAATCATAAATGTCCTTGCCTTCAGTCTCAACGCCCCATTCCTTTGCGATGCGGATCAGCTTCTCAGGGTCCTTGACCTGATAGTTGCCGCCCTCGCGGGTCTGGTGCAGAGTGTGCATGATCTCACGGCCGTGGTCAGAGTGTGCTGCAGTACCGCCGACGGTGAAACGCAGGTAGTTACGGGCAACGATACCGTGAACATCACAGCCACAGATACCACGGGGGGACTTGGGAGTGATACGGCAGGGGCCCATGGAGCAGATGCGGCAGCAGGTACCACCTTCACCGAAGCCGCAGTGAGGAGTCTGGTTCTTGACACGCTGCTGCCAGGTGTCAGCACCAACCTTGCTGGCGGTTTCCAGCAGAGAATTGGTGGCAGCCTCCATCTCCTCGATGGATGTAGTAAAAGCCCAATCCTTCAAAGTGATTTCCTCCTAATACTGAATCATAAAAAACCGCATGTATCCAACATACATACTGTATCGATAATATTATACGAATTGAAGTACGGATTGTCAATCGCCGATTTCAACATATTTGTCCCGGAAATTGATATCCCCCTTGGGGGGATTTTCTTGTGGTTCATAAAAATTCGTTTTTAGGGGGAAACTGACAGGGAAAAGGGGTGGTTTTGTGATCGCGTGTGCCCTGCGGACCACGGTGGTCTACCTGGTGCTGATCGCCGCGGTGCGGCTCATGGGAAAGCGGCAGATCGGCCAGCTGGAGGCATCGGAGTTTGTGGTGACCATGCTGGCAGCCAATCTGGCGGCGCTGCCCATCGAGGACCCGGATTTTTCCATGGCAGAGGGAGTCACAGCCATCGTGGTACTGACGGCGCTGGAACAGATCCTGTCCCTGGGAGCCATGCGGAGTATCTGGTTCCGGAAGCTGCTGTGCGGAAAACCGGTAATCCTCATCAAGGACGGGGAGATTCTGCGGGACAATCTTCGCAGGACTCGGGTCCATCTGGACGAACTGACGGAGCATCTGCGGCAGAAGGATGTGCTGGACATCCGGTCGGTCCGGTATGCCATTCTGGAAACCGACGGCAGTTTGTCGGTATTTCTATGGGCCGGGGAACGGCCGGCCACAGCCAGAGAGGCGGGAATCCAG
>JAZURG010000140.1:0-16092 GCA_045606145.1 Faecousia sp. | reverse complement strand
CGGGACCACGGAGGTATAGCCCTGGACAGTAGACGCAAATGCTTCCTCCGTACTTTTCTTAATTCGCTCGTTGGCTCTGGCGATGCTGGCATCGGCATCCACATCGTACTTGTCAGCCAGAAAGCCGGACAGATAGGCGGTTTGGAAATCCACGGCATCGCCGATGTTAAAAGGCTCAATGGATTCCATCAAGGTGTCGTCCATTTTCGTGGAGCCGTCCACCGGTACATTTTCAAAACCGATCCCGCCGCCTCTTGTTATGGAGAAATGGTTGGTTTCTGTGTAGTTGTACTGGCTGTCGCTCCAGCTGCGGGTGCGGGTAGCATGGTATCGAACGAAAGCATCCGCATCCGTATCAAACAGCCAAACCGGAACATACAGGCCCTTGACTTCTTTGATGTGGTTTTGATCCTTGAATACCTTTGGCAGGAGCAGCTTTCCCTTGTAGTGGTTCTGCAGCGCTGCAACCGCAGCTTTTTTGTCCACCTTGAACGGAATCACCAGATCGGGTTTTAGTTCGCCTGCAAACTGACCTGTCATAATCACAGGGTTGCCGCAGAAAGGACACTCCGACGCGCCGGTGGTCTCATCAGCAACGATCTCGCCGCCGCAGGTATTGCAGGTATAGATCCGCAGCCCCTCCGTTTCACCGGGCTGCCAATCGGAACCGGCAGCGGTATCCCAGGTCATATTCTCGGAAGGCTGCTGGCTCAGTTCTGCGTCATATGCCCGCAGGGCCTCCATTTCAAATTCGGAACCGCAGTAAGGGCACTTCATCTTCTGCAGTGTGCTATCAAATTCAATGGCACCGTCACAGCAGGGACATTTGTATTCTTGTAATACGGCCAATAGGTTTCACTCCTTTGCTCAGGAATTTTCCGCCGCGCCGATTACAGCCGGGAACCGCAGCTTTGGCAGAACTTTCCGCCATCAGCGGGTGCGCCGCAGTTAGGGCAGAACTTCGGGCCGGTGGGTGCCGGTGCGGGCTCGGGTGCTGGCTGCGGCACAGGTGCTGCTTGTATGATCGGTTGTACAGCCGGGGCGAAGCCCTTCAGAGCCATTCCCTGCATACCTGCACGGAATAGGTCTTCCAGTTCATCGCACTCGCCACGACGCTGCCGGTACTCGGGGTACAATGTGGGATCGAAGCCGGTCCTTGTGCTGCCGAAGCCAGGACGGCGTTCCACGGTTTCCAGCTCGACACTGTCACGGTTGAGCTGGAATGTGATCTCGGCAAAGTAGGGATGATTGACATGAATCTCTGCATAGAAATCATAGCTGTATTCATAACGGGGCGGATTATAGCTGACTTCCTCGCCTTTGCTGTTACGAGCCATCAGTTCCCGCTTCGATTCCTGTACATCAATGTTGAAAGAGGTAACATCCCGGAAGCTGATGATATCTGCATTCTCTTCTTTGTAGCTATCCGTTCTTTCCACTACAAAGCGGGTTGGAACACCGTTTACCAGTTCTGCTCGCAGCGTATAGCGCTCGCCGTAAGCGACTGTGGGCCGGAAGGTGTTCAGTGCCGCCCGGTTTTCTTCACGATATGCCAACTGCTGCTTGATCTGTTCTACTGTCGAGTGACGGCGGTCATCAAACCAAGGGGAGAGAAGCTTTACACAATCCTTGCAGATCTCACCGTCTTCCAGCTTTTTATAGCCGAACAAGCCTACTTCTTTACCGCAAATTTCACAATCCTTCTTTTTAAAAGCATCAAATAAACCCATTATCAATAACCTCCTTATACGATATCGCCGTTATCAAAGGGGTCGCCGCACTCAGGACAAAAGCGGGGGGCCTTGGTGGGGTCTTCCGGCTGCCAGCCGCACTTGTCGCAGCGGTACTGGGGAATTCCGGCAGGTTTCTTGCTGCCGCAGTTCTGGCAGAATTTGCCGGTATTGGCAGTTCCGCAAGAGCAAGTCCAGCTGCCATCATCAGCAGGCTTGGGACTGCCGCACTCAGGACAGAACTTGCCGGTTGCTGTCGCACCGCACTTGCAGGTCCATCCACCAGCGGGCTTCGGTTCCGGTTTCTTGCTTCCGCATTCCGGGCAGAACTTACCGGTTGCGGTTGCACCACAGCTGCACTTCCAACCGTCCTGTGCAGGTGCGGCAGGAGCGGGTGCTGCCTGCTGTTGCTGCTGCATGCCCATGTTATAGAACTGCTGTGCCGCATTGAAGCCGCCGCCCATAGCGCCACCGGCCATACCCATACCCATAAAGCC
The DNA here is from genome assembly GCA_045606145.1 of Faecousia sp. GTDB lineage: Bacteria > Bacillota > Clostridia > Oscillospirales > Oscillospiraceae > Faecousia. Next base: position 13,865 of record JAZURG010000140.1, on the reverse strand, counting down.
GGTCATAGCACCGGCAGAGTTGCCTGCCGCGGTCTCCATGGCGTTGGCGGTTGCGGTGGTCATACGGCCACCCATCATAAAGGCGTTCTGGCCGTAAGTCGCGGAATCTTCCATCTCCTGGATCTTCTTCATGTCCTCGGGGTTCAGGGTGATGGGGTTCAGGGCAATCTTGGCTACAGCAATACCACGGTCTACCCACTCTGCCTGTAAGGCTTCGTTCATAGCCTTTTTCAGCTCGTTAGCCTTGGCAGGGAGCTGCGCGGGACGCAGCTCCAGCTCCGCCAGCGCACCGAAAGCGGGCTGCAGAGCGGAAACAAATTCCGTCTTCATCTGCTCGTCGATCTTATCACGGGTGTAGGGCTGCTCCACATTGCCGCAGACTCTGGTATAGAACAGCAGGGGATCGGAAATGGTGTAGGAATACACGCCGTTGCAGCGGACATTGACGGTACGGCTCATGCCCAACCGCTTGTTCATGACCTCGAAGATGATGGGGCTGGGCGTACCAAATTTGTTGCCCATGATCTCCTTGGTGTTGAAGTAATACACTCTCTGATCCTTGCCGGTGTCGCCGCCATAGGTGAACCGCTTGCCAATGGCCTTGAAGGTGTTCTTCAGGCTCTCTCCGAAGCTGCCTGCAAAGATAGAAGGTTCTGTAGAAGTATCGTATGTATACTCACCGGGTTCGGCGCAGACTTCCACTACCTTGCCCTGCTCCACGATGATCATGCACTGACCGTCGGCCACGGCGATGCCGGAGCCGTTGCTGATAATGTTATCACTGCCCTTGGTGTTGGAGCTGCGGCCGGAGGTCCGTTTCTGACCCTTGACTACCAGAGTGTCCATATCCAGTGCGTCGCAGTAGAAAAACTCCTTCCACTGATCTGCCAGCACACCGCCCAATGCTCCGATACCTGCTTTAATAAGTCCCATAATAATTACTCCTTTATGCTAAATTATGTTCGACGAAAATTGAAAAAATTACTCCTGAACATGAAGGATCATGTCTGCACGCTGATAGAGCTCTCCATCAGGCCAGGGGTTAAAGTGTGGTTTCATGTATTCATGCCACTGCGCAACAGGACACAGATTGCTGGTCAATTTGCCCTTGTAATCTGTATCAATTGGCCTGTCGGGCTTGTCTTCGTTATACAAAACGCACCAATCTTCGCTGTCCCAAATACCCAGATAGCGGCCGTTGTGTCCCGGCATTTCTTCCTGCATCTGATAATGGTAGTATGTATAGGATTGCAACATATCAAGCTTCATTCTACTGATCGTCAGATAGGGATGTGTATCTCCGCTGCGTTTCCAATCCCGTACCTCTTCCATTGGCAAGCTTTGATACAGCTTTACCATTGGAATATAGGGGCGCAGCTTTTCCTGCCCAGGCCACAAATGGACATAGATGCCGATGTCCGGTAAGTACTTCTCAAGATGGAAAGGAACGGTGGCTTCGTAATACACAAAAATATGATCCTGGAAACCAAATATACTGGCGCTCCTCAGTTTGCCTTCTGCCACAGCCTTTTCCCAATGATGCCTGCAGGCTCTAATATAAGCATGGGCATCCGGATCTTTTACCTGCATCCTTAGCACACCGCGAAGGGGCAGGTCTTTTTCTTGAAAACGTTCCACTGTGTACTCCTTTCTAACCAATGCACAACAAATTATCAGTGTATATTGTATTTATCGAGCAAATTCATTCTATCACAGGGATGCGGTTTTAGCAAGAAAATGTATTGCGTAATTTACATTGCGCTGCATGGGAGTCCTCTTTTTCGCCCTTTTATTGTGGTGCGGGTGTTCATAACGGACTTGACTTAAACTAACAAAATAACGGCAGAAACACACATATTCCTCCGTTGATTCGTCATTTCATGAAGCTTTTAGTAAAATGACAGCAGAAAAACAAAAGGAGGAACAATTATGAAATCTACATACGAAACTATGGGTGGCAAATATCAGCAGAACAGCGACTATTTGCTGCCTAACTTTGAAGTACCGGAGAGTCCGAAAGTGGGCATTTGGGGCGAACGCCGCCGCAAGTATCTGCGTGAGCATCAGAAGGCACTTTACACCGCAATGATGCTTGGTGGCACACTGAATACCCATCTTGAAGAAGTGGATCGCACCGCCAACGAAATGTATGACCGCTTAACCTCACAATTGACAGAGCAGGAAGGTATCACTGAACAGCTGAAGACCACCAATCAAATGGAATGGGTACAGCAGATGAATAATATCCGCAATCGTGCCACAGAGGTCGTGTGGAAGGAGTTGATCTATGTATGAAGCAGCCTAAAAGAATATTGGTTCTCAGCCCGTCAGAATACAGGCTGATGCTCCATGGCTTACTTCATTTCCGCAACAAACTGATTGCACAGGGTAGATACCCGGATGCTATCAACGAACTTCTGGAGAAGCTCCAGCGAGCCAGGAGGTGTCATCATGGATAAGATTGCTGTTTGGCTAAAAGCCTATATAGATGCCCACCCGTTTGATTCCGGCGACAGCGATTGTGAAACAGTTCTGGATCAACTGTTCCAAGCCTATGCAGAGTCCCACGAATCCGATCCACCAGAGATCAGCGAGGGATTTAAGGAACTGGAAGAGTTTCTTTGCAGGCTTCCCTTAGACGATAACAACGCCGTTTTCAACCTCTGCTGCCGCCTCTGTATTGCCTATGAACGCAAAGCCTTTCTCGATGGCGTGCAATACGGGGCACACCTAATCATAGAGTTAAATAAATAATTGTGAGCCACAGCTTCGTGTGAAGCTGTGGCTCATTGCTTATTATGATTCGGAAATCGGAGCTATTCTCCGCATTTTTGGCATATACCCGTACTACACTTCACAAGTTTGAGAATATCCTTCTCGGGTAGAATACTCCCGCACTTTACACATTTCACACGACGGAATCCTACCATATCATAGATAAGATAATCTTCTTGGTCATAATTCTCATTAAGAATTTGATCCACAGAGCCGGCTTGTTTCGCCGGGAGATTTCTATACCTGCTATCTAGAAGGCTATTGTTCAGGTTAACTTCTGCATGCATAAAAGGTGCTGCTTTACGGGGCGTGCGTACTTGTTTCTCAAGCTGAGTTCTGCGTTGATCTGCTTCTTTTTGAAGCCGTATTGCCTTTTGATCCGGAAACAATTCATCAATGTAGGAACTCGGCCGTCCTGCAATCTCGAGCAAGTGCAGGTGGTTTTTAGCGCGAGTTATACCAACATAGAACAGACGGCGTTCTTCTTGTTCTCCGTTGGCACTATCCTTGGACCGGCAGAAGATATCTGGCCGGGAAGAAGGAAAGCGTCCGTCATATACATCGACCATATAGACACTGTCATACTCCAAGCCTTTACTAGTATGAATTGTTGACAAAGTAAGCAAGTTCCCAGGTTTTGCTTCAAAGCCTCGCCGCATCAGTTCTTCTAATTCTTGCAGCCTATGTAAGAAGCCAGTGATTGTGGGTTCTTGCTTGGCAAGGATTTGCAATATCTCAAGCTTTCCAGTATCAAGATGTTCCGCTTCCAGATATTGATTGTAGCCTTCGTTGAGAAGAATGTTAATGGCGTCGTAGGTACTGGCCTTTGCTACTTTGTACATCACCCCGCGAAAGAACGCTGCTCTACCGCGAAATTCACGTTTAACATATTCCATTTGCTCCTCCAGAGCATCATAAACAGAAATACGTCTTTGGGTACAATTTCGCATCGCATACTCAAGCGGTTTTGCTTTCAAAAACAAGATGCCTTTATTGCATATCCGTCCTAAAGCCTCCGCATTGTTTTCGTCTATCGCAAGAGAAAGATATGCAATAATGTCCTGCACAACGCGAGTCTTGAAGAAGTTCATCTTCGGCTTTATTAATGCAAAATCCACGCCATTTCGCAGTAGAAAATCAACCAGTACAACAGAACTTTCGTTGTCGCGGTAAAGAAACGCGGTATCAGATTTTAGCGTTTTTGCGATGTTCAAAAGTTTTATATACTGCTCTTCTCTAGAAGCAATACTTTCAACGCAAACCTCTTCACCCGCACCACGTTCTGCCGTCATATGTTTCTCATAGCGCCCTTTGTTTTGTGAAATAAAAGCCTGCGCCTTCTCCACAATCTGAGTAGTTGACCGGTAGTTGCGCTCCATACGAAGAATATAGGGGTTAAGATAATCATAGCGGAAGTTTAGCAGCGCTTTTGGATATGCCGCACGAAAACCATAAATGCTTTGGTCTTCATCGCCGACCATAAACAGATTATTTCCTCTAGCCAAAATTCGAATAATCTCATATTGAATTTTGGAAGTATCTTGCGCTTCATCCACACAGATATATCTGTAGTGAGATCGCAACTGTTTTACGGCATTATCGTCTTCTTGCATTATCTTTAGAGCCAGCACCATTTGGTCGTCATAATCTCTTTTGGCCTGTTGCTCTAAAAACGTTTGGTAAGCCTGATACATTTCAAGAAGATGCGGGTAATCAGTTTCAATTTCCCGGATTTGATCTTCGGTTAACATCATATTTTTGATATACGTAATAGCTGTAAGAAGCTCTTGTATATCGTTTTCGGTGGAATACTGTTCGCCGGTGTAACGCATATGGATGCGCTTAAGTAATCTGCGAACTTCCCACTCTTGAAAGTGTTCTCGCACCGCAATTCCTTTTTGACGGCAATCATCAAGATAGATTTTCAGAGATAGGCTGTTGATGGTTCGAAAATCAATCCGACTTCCGATATCCTCTCCAAATAAAGCAGAACATCGCGCCCGCATTTCGTCTGCAGCGGCATTGCTATAGGTAATCGCAAGAATGTTATCCGGTGAAATACCTTTATTGATTACCATATGCCCCAAACGGGCAACGAGTACTGTGGTCTTGCCGGAGCCTGGAACGGCAAGTAAAAGATTAGAACCCTCTACTGCTTGCAAAGCGCGCTCTTGCTGTTTATTGAGGTTGATATTGTATCTCTTTTTGAAGAGTTGGTATTGCTGGTTTTGATCAAGATCATCTCTGCAAGGGGGCAGACACACACCGTTTTTCAAACCTACATAGTTCAAAAAATCATCCTTGCTAATGAACTGTGATGTGGAGAATTGCTCAAAGCCGTCTTGTGAAACATTGCGCACACGAACAATGCAGGCATCCTCGCTATCGCTCAATTGGAAGAAAAGGTCAATGCAGCCACTTTGGATATCATAACTGTTAAACGCTTTCTTGGGATTCTTCCAACTGAACACCAAGAAATCTGCTTCACTACGATAGGTAAGCTGCCCATTCTCATAAAGATCCGATAGATCAAACAGCCAAACTACCTTATACCCTAAGTTAAAGTAGAAATTGTTTCTGTTGTCAAACGCGGCCACGGGCATAATGCTGTGCTGAAATTCAACTACTGTGCGATCAATCAGAACATCCGCTCTGTGTTTGGTATCGCCTAAAACCAGCTTGACTTCTTGATTTTCTTTTGGGAATAACGATTGCCATTCGTTGTGCCAAGGAGAAACATCATAGCCGCTGGGGCCGCTATGCGCCCAAGTATCTGAACAAACATGATTTTGTTTGTGGGCAAAGTGGTGCTGCCGTACATCGCCCTTCTTTGTGATCAAGGGTGCGCCACAGTAAGGGCAATAGTACTCTTGATTGCTATGGGTTTCGTCAATATGAACGCGATTGTCGTTATAGTCACTGGCAAAAAGCATTGTTATTCCTCTTCAAAATAAAACAGATCCTCGAATTTGCAATCGAGAGCTAAACAGAGCAAGTAGGCGAGATAGGCAGTGGGACAAAACTGTCCGGTTTCAATAGAACTGATGGTATTTTTGGAAGAGCCAACCTCTTGTGCTAGTTGGGTTTGTGTCATGCCGGCTTGTTGACGGTATTGTTTTAGCCGATTCTTGAGTTTTAAGTGAGAATTCATACTGCTACCACCTTTGCAACAAAGAGCAGGATAGCAAAGGCAGCTATTAGCATTTGAATAACACCGATGGCGGTCATGTAGTGTCGCTTCAGCCTAATTCCCTCGTAAAGGGCATCAACACCGGTTGCCGTCATACCAACAGCAATCAAGCCAATATTTACAGAGTTCTTGAGGAAATACTCCAACAAAAAGAGCACGAGTCCCACTAACATCGCGATTGCGCTGCCAAGCAAACCGCTGCGAGTAGTTTCTTTATTTTCAAATTCCTTGCCCCGGTGCTTTTCATTGCGGGCAGCTGCCAAAATCTTGTCCTTGTCCATAACATTCAACCTTTCCAAGTTTTATTGTACTTCGATGATAACATTCCAAGTTTTCTTTGTCAATGGGAAATTCCAAATTTTCTTGGAATTCTTGCGATGTGTAGTCTGTGCGTCGGGTTTGGGAATCCCAAAGATGTCTTTGTGGATATCCAAAGGCGATGCTTGCTAAGAAAATGCCGATGCCATTTTCTTGAGTTTGTTTACGAGGGCAAAAGAAAACCTACCGGCAAGAGTCACTTCTCGTCGGTAGGTTCTTTTTTAGATTTCCGTAATGGGAACACGCGCATCCTCTGCGAGCTGAAGTAAGAACAAGTGGACAATCTTGGCTTGTGCACTGCTAAACTCAGATCTGAGGAACTCAGCAATATTACTTTGGCTAACATCAATCAAATGAGGCTGATTATTGGTTAAGTCAGTTTTGGCCTTAAATTTGAACTCGATGTATCCAGGAGAGAACAGCCGAGGTTTTTTGTAAATAAGTGCAGAGAAGCTATCACCTGTAAAGTGTGCGGTTGTTGTACCACTACCATAGCGAGTCATTACTTTCTTGCTTACATGAACCTCATTGCCATAAATGCTGATCGTACCGTTTGCAACACTAAACTCCGAAAAATCCCGTAAAACAATCGGCGGCTCTTTGGCTACAGCAGGTTTGGCTACAGTATTTTTCTGCTGCGCAGCTTTGGGCTTGGTTGAAACACCGCGCATAGCATCCCACTGTTCGCATGTCACAAGAATTGTGCGAGGCTTTGAGCCGACAAAGGGACCAACAAGTCCCTTCTCTTCCATCTCATCGATCAATCTCGCTGCCTGGGCGTAGCCAATTTTCATTCTCCTTTGGAGCATAGAAACGGATGCCTGGCCTGTTTCAAGGATTATATCAAAGGCCTCTGCTAAAAGAGGATCGCCGGCAGTTACATTCGCAGATTGCTTCTGCACAGGCTTCTCTTCTGCAAAGATATTCGCTGCCATATTGCCCAGTTGATTAAGATCCTTTTTCTGTTGTCTGCACAGGCTCTTCATGGTTGCTTGGACATCTGCAAACCGAATGTAAACAGCTTGGCACTTAGCAAAAATATTCTGATATTTGAATATCATCTCGCCGGGAACTTGAAGGTTCTCGGCACCATTTTGCTCAATCGCAACTCTGGAATCTGCTCGGCTGGACACACAGAAAGAAATGCGGCACGGTAGATTAGAAATAATATCTTTTTGAAGCGCCTGAGAAGAAGGCATGGATGTGACGATCACACAATGGACACCTGCCACACGTCCGTTTTTCAAAACAGTGGTCAGCGCCGTAACTGTTTGTGCATCCAAGCTTGCAGAGGAGAAATCATCGAAAATTGCAAAAATCCTCGGCAACGGATTTGCGCTCTTGCGATTGTATCCAGCAACATCTTTTGTGCCTGCATCGAAAAATGTCTTTATTCTCCGCTGAATCTCAGTGTTGAGCCACAAAACTGCACCTGCTGCTTTTCTCTCGTCTGTAATCACGGGGAGTAGCATATGAGGTGTGCCATTAAAAACACTGTAGTCAATGGCTTTGGAATCATAGATGATGAAACGCACATCGTCCGGTGTTTGCGTCGAACATATCTGCGTCATCACACTCTGAACAAAAGATGTTTTGCCCGCACCGGAAAAACCGCATACCAAAAAATGCGGAATGCTGCTTAAATTTTGAGTGAAGGTTTTGCCATTTTCATCGCAACCCAACGAGAGCAAGATATCCCCGTTTTGATTCTGCGCATAAGCTGCGGAAGCCTGTTCAAATGCCGAGTTCTCCATTATCTATCACCCCGTGCCAAAGCATTTTTAATATCATCTTCTGTAATGGTGCTAAGCTCATCAGCCTCGCTTTCAGACAAAGCTACAGTGCGCTTTGCTTGTTGCGTTACCACTTTTTCAAACAAATTTCGTGCGCCTCTGCCGTTCGCAATAGCGGAAATCGATGCGCTGGCAAAATAATCTTTGACCGCTGTTTCCGCAGCTTCCGTCAGCACATACTGATTCTTCTCGCAAGACATTTTGAAAATACAAAGCATCTCATCTGAACTGTAATCCTCGAAATGAATGTACCGATTGAACCGGGATTCCAGACCGGGATTGGAGTGAACAAAAGAATCCATCAAATCCGGGTATCCCGCCACGATCACCACGAAGTCATCACGCTTATCTTCCATAGCTTTCAGAAGGGTATCGATTGCTTCCTGGCCAAAATCATTGCTGCTGTTGCCATTAAGGGTGTAGGCCTCGTCAATAAAGAGAACGCCGCCCATAGCCTCGTTGATAATCTCCTGTGTCTTAATTGCTGTTTGACCTACATATCCAGCAACCAAACCGCTGCGATCCGTTTCAATCAACTGCCCCTTAGACAACAAGCCAAGGCTCTTATATAGCCGCGCAATATACCGGGCAACGGTTGTTTTGCCGGTACCGGGATTGCCCATGAATACTAGATGCAAAGACATAGACGGTACGCGCAAACCTTGCGCTTTTCTCCGCTGCTGATGCTCTACCACATGTACCAAATCTGCGATTTCATCCTTAACCATTCCCAAACCGATTAAGGAGTTCAGTTCAGCCAACACATCTTCCAAGGATTCAGCCGCCGATGCTGCATCCGAACACCAAGCAACATCTGCTTCAGTAATCGTTGACAGCATTTCTGTGGACGGATCTTTTTCGCTGGAAATGCGCGTTGCCTGCTTTGCAATTACAGTTTCAAAGAAGTTTCTTACAGTGCGTGCGTTCGCAAAATCATCCCCCACAGACTTAGACAGCGCAGCAAGATGTTCCTTAATGATCTCAGCTGCTTTTTCATCTGTGGTGTATGCGTTCTTTTTACAAAGAGATTGGAAGATTTCAAACAATTCTTCCGGAGCAAAATCATCGAAATGTACGAACCGATTAAATCGAGATTTTAGACCAGGATTAGACCGAATGAATTTCTCTATTGGCTCGGAATATCCTGCCACAATAACCGCAAGATCGTCACGATGATCTTCCATCTCCTTTAGGATGGTATCAATCGCTTCCTGGCCGTATCCTTGTCCATTGGTATCAACAAGTGCATAGGCTTCGTCTATAAACAACACGCCACCTAATGCCTCGTTTATTACTTCTCCGGTTTTAATGGCGGTTTGACCAACATAGCCTGCCACAAGATCCTTAGCGGATGCTTCAACTAAATGGCCCTTGGAAACCAGACCAAGTTCCTTGTAAATTTGCGCCACCAAACGCGCAACGGTGGTTTTGCCTGTGCCGGGGTTTCCGGTAAAAACCAAATGATAAGAAATATCCGATACCGGCAGACCTCTGTTCTTTCTGGCTTGCTGGATCTTTGCAAAGTCCCGCAATTCGTTTATAGATTGCTTTGCTGCGGATAATCCAATTAGTTTGTTTAATTCTGCCATCGGATCGGCTTGCTTCTTAGGCTTTGTATCAGCCGGTGCCTTCTTTTTGGGCGCACTCTGCTTGTAAACAGGCGCAACAGCAGCTGGCTTTACTGGCTCGCTATCAACAAAATCAGCAATATCGATGGTGTCTGCATAAACTGTGATTTTGCTCTTATCACAGCAAGCGACCAAATCGCTCTGTAATTTGGTGATCATTTTGGCTTCTTCTGCTGTCACATTGCCATCGATCAGCGCAAAAGAAATGAATACCAGGCTCAAGCAAGATGCCAGTTTGCGGCTATAGTTTGTGCCGTCAATACGATCCTGCGCAACGATACTCTCAAAGAATTCCGGTACGGGTAGTGTGTACTGTTTTTGTACAAGCTTGTTCAGCGCACTGGCTACTTGAGTAGTTGTGTATGCTCGCTTATGCTTGTCCTCTGCGTACAACTCATTGATTCCATCCGTGCAAACAGACAAATCCACACCAAAGGTGTTCCATAGATACAGAGCGCAAGTGCGGCAATAACTATCAATCAGCACAGACATTTTGTCACTTTTGCCGGGATACACATTCAAAAATGCTTGTATTGCTTTTTGATAGTTGCTATGAAGTTCTTGATTGTACTTAGACATAGGTCATTCCTCTTTCAAAAACATCATCATTTCATCGATCAAAGCATTCTGTTCAGCAGAATCCTCTGCGTTATCAAAGATATCCGAATAATTGTCATTTATGGCCGCCGGAATTTCAGCGGTATGCGAAGCATCATCGTTTTCCTCCGCTTGGAATGTAGAGGACAGTGCTGCGGCCTGGTTATGGAAGGATAGCTCCTCCAGGTAATTAGCATAATACCGGTAAGCAGTGCCAATGTTAGCTGTGGTAGCTGCGTTGGACACATGAATTTCAACACCAATTTGATCGCCCGCCTGCAACATAATGCGACCGTACTGGCATACCGGCAATTGACGGTTGTTGGCATATCTCCTGTCTGCAGAACCATCTTTATTTACAAACTGCCAGGTGTATCGAATGATGGTTGCATCTTTCGGAACAGGATCTGTTTCAATAAAGTTGGTAGTACCTGTGCGGATCTCAAGATTTTCATAGGAACAAGCCACGATATGCTTTCCCTTTTTGATGATAATATCGCAAGGGAGGAACAAGATCGTACACTGCTTTCCTTTCAGCTTAAAACAAGGAGAATTTGAAAATACGCCAAATCCAATTGTTCGATTGGCCTTGGTTTTCTTCAGTGTCAACTGGCTTCGAGTAAGATTTCTACCCGCACCAGCATTCGTCTTTGTATGCATGACACTTTGGGATGTTTCAATTACCCAAAGCTTTTTGCTGGTTTTAAGAGTGGAAAAGAACTCGGCAAACTTTTCCCATTCATTTGCCGCTTCTGTATCCAGCTCATAGTTTACTTCGGCACGGAAGAAACGAGGTAAAAGAATGCGGATCGCCAGCATGATAAACACTGTCCACCACGCAACGCCAACAAACAAAACGGCAGTTGTAGCAATACACAACCAATTCAACAGCCGTGCGCGCTTAATGTCTTTCACAATAGCTTGATTGGTTACAGATACACCTTGTGTTTGTTCTTGGACTGTAATTGCATCCACGGTTTGCGCATAATTCTCCGCATATTGCACAGAGCCATTCTGCACATAGGATTTACCGCGAGAGCTGTTGCCCTTAGCGGAGGATCCCAGTTTCTTTCGATAGTAAATACCATTTCCACCAACATTTACGAAGGTTCCTCTGGGGCCAAAAGACATACGGGCGCCTTTTACACCGGTAGAGAAGGACATGCCGGATTTGGAAAAATTCACCCTAAACGGGCCAACAGATTTGCTTTTTCTGAAATACCAGCCCACTATAATCCCTCACAATTCTAAAATATACAGTTATTATACAGTCAAATGCCAATCAATGCAAGATATTCAGCTTTTCTGTAGGCTAGTGTCATCCAGCCATGCTTTGTATTCATCAAAGGTGATTGTACCTTCCTGGCATTGTTTGCGACGGAGGGCGGCTTCCTTTGCCCAAGCCTTAAACTCTGCTTCTTCCATATAACCAAATTCTTTCCGTTTATTTAGTCGCTGATAGGCCCTGCGATGCTCCTGGAGCACCGGGTCTTTAGCGACTTTTTCTTTTGCCTGCCGGTTAGCACCGATCTTCCTGCAGGAGTATTCCTCACCATCTGCAACAAAGTCACAGTATAGAGTGTCAGCTCGTCCGGAGGGAACGAACAGCATGCCGCAGTTCTTGCACCGCTTGAATCCGATGCCTTGCACCAATGTCTGCACCAATTCAAAGCGCAGCATATCGTCGATGTTCTCCAAGACCACAAACTGCTGTACATCGTAACCGTCAGCCTTCTTACCCAGCCTCATAACGAAATCAGAGTGCCAGTATTTCCGGAATTCCTCATCCGTCTGTTCCAGTTTGTAATACCGCTGAATGGGCGTCAATCCGTCAGTGTCCCGTTGCTCTAACACCAAAGAAAGGGTGGCTTCTACATTCAGCTGCCGATCCTCAATGAGATCCATATACAGACCAGTCAGTTCCTGCTTGGCAAAGATAGCGTCGTCTTGGGGATCGCCAAAATCTAAGCTCTGAATGTATCTGGTAAGTGCATCAGCCTTTTCACCAACCAAGATCCGGGGATCAACCTCACCCTCCAACAGCAGGTGAATGTAGGAGAGCACATAAACGGTTAGATAGTTGTTAGTGCCGATCAATCTGTGTTTCATCGCAACTTCCCAAAGGACAGCGGCGATGAAATTATAGTCATTCTTATGCTCTTTGGCTTGCATATAGCGTACCAACAGGATCTCAAACACAGATATCATAAAGTCCCGATCAAAACGGATGAAATCAACCAGACTTTTGCCAACCGGCTGAAATACAGATACTTCTTCCATGAAAGGCCATTTGATCAAGCTATGCAGATTTCCGTCCTCGATGAAGCCATAAGCAAGGGGACGGTTGTTAATATGTTCACTCATTTTTCAAGCCTCTTTCGACAATATCTAATCGCAAAATAAATTTTATATGTTCGCCATACAAACAAAAATCGGAGATTGCTACCATTAAGGCAGCGACAACATAAAATACAAATTCCTATTGTCGCCATTATAGCACAGCAATCTCTCAAAGTAAACTCCCCACAAGGAAGGAGGTCACCGGGATGATTTGCGGCGCTGTAACTGCACCTTGACAACTGAATAAGCAGACAAGATGAAGATACCTCTGCTGGGGAAAAGTGCCGCATGCAGCGCACCAACCGGCAGTAACGCTGCGGACATACCGGGGCAGTGAAAGACCTTGAAGCCTGCAGAGAAAATGGCATTGTCTTTGCAAGCATCGCACCTGCTACAGCAGGCGCAGCTTGTACACGGCATTACCTTTACAAGCAACGGATTTGCTACAGCAAATCCCACTTGTCCGGGGTTTGCCACCCCTGATACCCCGCCACAAAAGAAAGGAGAGTATTTATGAGAAAAAGAAACCACCGTGTTGTTTTCTATCTGAATGACAAAGAGTTTGAAGCCTTCGAACAGAAAGCAAAACGAAGTTCCCGTTCACGGGAGGCCTTCATCCGAAAGACAATAGAAGATGTCCAGATAAAGGAACTGCCACCGGCTGATCTACACAAGCTGATTTGGGAGCTCCGCCGTGTAGGAAATAACATCGACCAGATTTTAATGATTGCCAATTCCAAAGGGATACTGAACATCCCGGATCTTCGCAAGGCGATTGATGATCTGAGAGAAGCAGAGAAACTGATCGTTTCTCAGTACACTTAATTCAATGAAAAGGAGAAAGCAAAATGAATACCATTGATATGTTGGTAGACCAACTGATAGCAAAAGAGCAGCCAACCATCGTGCAGGTTTCTACGAACAAGCTGCATCCGTTCCCGGCCCATCCCTTTAAGGTGCAGGATGACGAGGATATGGAACAGCTCACACAGAGTATCCAAATGCAGGGCGTTTTGACACCCCTGGTGATTCGCCCGTTGGAGAACGGCGAATACGAAGTGATCTCTGGGCACCGGAGACTGCACGCATGCAGAAAGGCAGGAATCGCAACGGTTCCTGCCTTAGTCTATGCCATTGACAGGGATGCGGCAGCCATCGCATTAGTAGATAGCAACTTGCACAGAGAACGCATTTTGCCCAGCGAGAAAGCATTCGCGTACAAGC
>JAZURG010000139.1:0-2753 GCA_045606145.1 Faecousia sp. | reverse complement strand
CAGTCCAAACCAGGTTCACTTCTCTGCTGAATTCAAGGAGAAATTTTGGAACGGTATTCAGGAAGGAAAGCACCCGGAAGAGATCGTTGCGGAGTTGGGAATCAACCCGGAGATTTTGGGAAAGAACCGACTGAATGGTCTACGTTCCATTATTCGTCAGGAAGTGAAGGCCGGAAAGGGTTTCCGAGATCTGAATACCTACAAGGCGTATCACGAGGGCTGCACCAGCCCGGAAGTGAAGATCCATTATTTGGAGCAGCAGCTTGCCTATAAAGATCAGGAGATAGAATTTCTAAAAAAAATTGTGTCTTTAGGCAAGGAGGAAAAGCAGCAATGAACATTCCTCCCTCTGCTAAATATGAGATCATTCGGGAAATGACACAGAGGGACAATAACCTTCTGAATATCCGTCAGTTGTGTGAATCTGCGGGTGTTTCCAGGTCCGGGTATTACCATTATCTGCAAACAGAAGATGTACGGCTTCGCAGGGAAGCACGGGATCGTGCGGATTTTGAAATCATCCTGGAGGCCTACAATTACCGTGGCTACAGCAAAGGTGCCCGGGGAATCTATATGCGGCTTCTGCACAAAGATCCGCCAGTCCATATGAATATTAAGAAAATCCGGCGACTCATGAAGAAATACGGATTATTTTGCCCGATACGGCAGGCAAATCCCTACCGCAGAACGGCCAAAGCACTGCAAACTGACCACGTTGCGCCCAATTTGGTCAATCGTGAATTTGAACAGCACGGTCCACGTTCAGTATTGCTGACGGATATTACCTACATCATAAACGGAAAAGCTCCCAGATGTTATCTGTCCACCATTGTAGATGCCTGTACGAAGGAATTACTGGCTTGGCAACTGAGTGCTTCGCTGGAAATTGATTTCGTTCTGGAAACTGTGCAGGAGCTGATGGAGAAGCACAAGGTATCTCTCCATGCAGAAACACTGATCCACAGTGACCGGGGTGCACACTATACCAGCGTAAAATTCATCCAGCTGCTGAAGGACAGTGATCTGAGACAATCCATGTCCCGGAAAGCAAACTGCTGGGATAACGCACCACAGGAGTCCTTCTTTGGTCATATGAAAGATGAGATCGATCTGACCGGATGTGAGACCTTTGACGATATCTACCACACCATTTCTGACTGGGCAGATTATTACAACCATGACCGGTATCAATGGGATCTGGCAAAGCTGGCACCCTGCGAGTATTACCGGTATCTGACAACCGGCATATATCCTTTGTCTATCCCAAAACCAAAAGGCCAAACATAGAAGTGGGGCGCTGCCCCACACCCCGAGGTTTATCGCTTTGGTTTCCAGGGAGGCAAAAAAGAAAAGCGACACTTTATGTGCCGCCTCCCTTATAAACCCACACAGGCGCTCAGGTCGCTCCTCAGCGTCGCCCTATCCTCCCGTGTGGGAAAGCATTTACAGTATATCATGCTGCTTCTCTGAGTTCCAGATGAAAAGTCCATGTTGTCCTTGACACGGGGTACACTTTATAATGAGAAATGCTTATAGAACGCAACCAAAAATGAGACGAGCCGCTGGTATCCAGCCGGTGTATATTCACCTTTCTTGCGCGGTATGGTTTTGTAGATTTTGGCCCAGTGGTAGATTGTGGATGAGGCTACATTCAAGGACTGACTCAGTTCCTTGATAGGTCTTCCTGCTTCATGCTGCTTTACGGTTCGAATAATAAATTCTTCGGGATACTTTTTTGGCATTTGATTGTCCTCCAAATATTAGAATGGAGGTATATTATAAGTTTGAAATGAATTAGCCGAAATTCTCTGTGCTAAAGTTGCGGAGAATTTCGGCTTAATTGTTTATGAAAAGATGATTTGCGAAATAATGATACTTTACCGATCCCATTCGTCCCAATTTGACAGATCAATTCGTTCAGACATCAGCATAGTTGTTTCACCGATATTTTGGTCCAACTGTATGTTGCCACGCTTTCGGTATAGCTGAGCATTTTCAGTAGCAATCTGTTTTCGCTTGGCAAGAATTAATTCTGCTACCCGCTGACAAAAATCAGTGCGGCTGATATTAACCTCATGACAGCATAGATACATTTCGTTAAACTCTTCATTTGTGAGTGTGGGTGTAAGAAACGGGGATAGAGCCACCAGAAATTTCGTGCTTAGCTGGGAGAGCGCTTCCTTGTGCTGCGGACTTTTTCGGATGGCAATTTGGTAGGGTTTTCTTCATAACACCCCTGCCAAGTGTGAGTTGGTTCGCTGTAAATAACTTCATATCTGGCGGGAAAGGTGATTTTGGTTCCCTTGAGCTTTTCGAGCAAATCGGGGAGCTTACGGGAGCCGCTTTTGGGGAATGAGATGTCTCCGTTTTCGGCAAGGCACAGATATTTTCCATCTCTAGTGAAACGGATCGATACCTTGCTGCACCCAATTTTCTCAATAAGCTTTCCGTTCAAATTGAATCTGCCATCGGAATAGATGTTGACGCACAATGTTGCAAGCCGGTTCGTCGGCGGAGAAATGATTAGTTCAAACTCTTCCAGAGGAATGTCTTTGCGAATGTTCATAGTGATGATCCTTTCTTAATATATTTTTTGAATAAAGAAATAATAATGCGTACGCCGCTCCGCGGAATCACCTCGACCGGCGAAATTGAGCAGTCATTCCGCTTAAATTGAGCAATGGGACCGCCCGGATTGAGCAGTCCCACCGCTCAGGTTGAATATGGACAGAGTTGGCCGTTCAGGGTATCAT
>JAZURG010000138.1:0-4904 GCA_045606145.1 Faecousia sp. | reverse complement strand
CATGTTCGCGAGTGTGTGAAGCGTGAGGTCAAGATGCGTGTATGTAAGAACTGTCTGCGATACTTTGCTGTAACCAGAAAGGCCAGCACCGAGTACTGTGACCGTGTCTGCGACAGCAAGGGCCGCACTTGCCGAGAAATCGGTGCCATCAATACCTGGACACAAAACAAGCGTGATGATGAGGTGTTCAAGGAATATCGCAGAGAGTACAAGAAACGCTTTGCACGCATCAACGCCGGTAAGCTAACCAAGAGTGCGTTCTACGCCTGGAGCGAAGAAGCCAGACGAAAGAAAGAGGACTGCGACAACGGTGTGATCACCGCTGAGGAGTTCTCGCAGTGGCTGAAGGAGTCGTAACGAAATAAACGAGCAGAGGATCAAGTAACGATAAACTTGATCCTCTGCTTTTTCTTTGAATATGGCATCGCAAACTACTATTAATTGTTTGTACAATCTGAGCTATGGACTCCGTGCAGAATCCACTCTTCATCGTAACCGAACTCCAGTGCAATCAGCTTTGCCAGGGAATGCGCCATTGTTTCAGGGCGGTTTTTGGAATTCCCCGTCAGCAAATAGATGTAGTTTTCCGTAATGCTGAGTCTTGCGGCAAATTCTTTTTTCGTCAGCTTTTGTTCCTTAATGATCTGATTCAAGCGGGCGGCCAAGTTCATTTCGTTCCGTCCTCCTTCTCCTGGCGCATCAGTGCAGCATACCGCAGTAGTTCTTTGCGGGAAGAGACACTGAGTTTATCGTAGATGTTTCTGTTATGGTACTTCAGTGTGGTTTCTTTGATATCCAGAATCGCCATGATCTCTTTGGCGCTCTTTCCGTCCAGATAATGATTGAACACGAGCTGCTCGGTGGGAGTCAGCGTTTTGAGATTATCAAGGAATACCCGATAGTTGTCGGGATCAATTTCTGTCTTTCGGGAATAGGCCAGTCGGCTGATCTCTGTCTGTGCCTTTTGATGTTCATCCTGCAGTTCATCCATTTGCTGCTGTTGCTGCTTCAGCACAAGGTCGTGTTCACGATCCTTCTGCGCCAGGAAATCGAACAAGTCGCTGATCTCGGTGTAGACATCATTACCGTTGCTGTCGCCGTATGCGCTCTTTTTGATCTGGTCGAATGCTTGGTTGACGGGGCGCAGATATTGACGGCTGATCACCGCGGAAGCGACCACACTGATCAGGAGCAGGGCGATAATGATATAGGTGAAGTAAGAAGCATTACCCTTTACCGCCGTATGCAGGATTTCCTTCGGCATCAGGATCGAAGCAGACCACTGCTGTCCCTCATAGGGGGAGCCATTGGGATATAGATGCAGTCCGGCAGTCTTTCCACCGTATTGCTCCTCTCCGCCAGCATAGTGGTGGAAGTCATCGTGGGTTTCTTCTTCTGCAAGATCGAATTCCCATCGTGTTCCGGTAAGATAGGTATTGCCTGCGACCAATCCGTTGGAGGTGCAAAGACCACTTTCGTACTCAGGAGCCATGACAGTAAAAATGTTTTCAAAGCTGCCGCCCTCCGGTGTGTAAAGGGCTTTGAACATCCGGTCGCTGACTTCCAGACCGCAGAGACCGAACACGTCGCCCTCCGATGTACGCAGTGGAACACAGAGCAGGAAACCCGCCTCGCTGTTTCCTTTCAGCACGATTCGTCCGGACCAGTAGTACAGGCGGGACAGGTCAAGCTCCGGATTGTTTCTCGCTGTATCCATGACTTCTGTGAAGAAGTTCTGATCCGTAATATCAAACTCCATTTTCCACTGCCCGAGCAGCATGATTCCGTTGTCACGGGCGATCTGCGCGGGACCACGCAGATAGTGGAGCTGTACGCCCACGGCATCCGTTGCTGTGGGCTGTGTTTTTTTGATGAACACACCGGCTTTTGCCGTTTCACTGTTGCTGGTGATGCTTGCATCCAGCATGACGAAAGCGCCGCCGCAATAACGGTTGTTGACGGTGGATACAAGCGTATTCATATACTCCGAAAGAAGCGGTTCGAGAAGTTCTGGTTTCTCCCATAGCTCATCAGCGGTGATTCCATACTCATCGAAGAAATCCTCGCTGCGCTCCGTCAGGTCTTCTGCGATAGAAATACCGCCCAGAGAAAGCCGTCCAAAATCTTCGTTGATTTTGTCCGTGATGATTGCCAGTTCGGTGTCGATATGGCTTTTTACCGCCTTTGCCTCCTTGCCTGTGATTCCAAATAGGCTGAGCAGCAGCGCAAATATCAGCACAAGAGAAATGGAAACGAGCATGAAAAAGAGCAGAAGTCTGCGGTGCAGAGTTGTTCCTTTTCTGCCGCGTTCTTTTTTCCATAATGCAAGCGCTTGCTTGAACATAAGGCACGACACCTCCTTTCATCGAAGCATCCTTATAATTACTTTCTCAATTCTTTCAGCACCTCAGAGACCGGGAAGATTTTATCGATCCCCTCCATATACCTGTTGCGATGCTCCGACAGCACTTCTTTGAACCTTTCTTCAAATGCATCACTATCGCTGTCAAAGCTTGTATAGGTCGGTGCGGTGAAGAATCTGTAGTCTTCATACATAGAGAGAACGCTGGTCAGCATTTTCCTGATGCGAGGATCTTCCACAGTATCCATGTGGATACCGAGCTCTTCCTCAAAGGCCTGCCTGGTAACGGGAAGATAACCGGTATTGGCAACGAAGCTCATATTCTGCTCGGGCGCCGTGAGCCATTTGATGAATACGCCTGCGGCATATTCCTTCTTTTCCTCTGACTTGGCTACCATCAGACCACCGCCGCGCTGGAGGGCGGTCTTTGTGCCGTTTTCGAAAACAGGATACGGGAGAATGCTGTACTCCACACTTTCAACCGTTCCGTCTGCATAGGTGATGGTGTCGCCATAGAACAGGATACCCGCAGAAGAGCCGGTGGAGCAGACAAGGTCACCGGTTTTGGAGAGATCGGAGGAATAGCCGTCATAGATGGCAATGCCACCCTCGACCGCAGGGGCGTAGACTGTTTCAAAAATATAGGTGAAATTGTCGCCATCCAGAGAAAGCGCTTCGCCGTCGAAGATGCTGTCACCCAGCTGCGCCATGCCGACTTCGGCAAAGTTGAACCAGGAGTCAGCGGCATAGAACTGCTTTCCGCCGCTCCATTCATAGTACATTTCGGAAATCTCCGCGATTCCCTCAAAGGTGGAGAGCATATCCGCAGAGACACCGGTGGCAGCGGCAAAACGGTCGAACAAGGTTTGGTTGACATAGAGAACTTCCGTGGACTTCGCAATGGGAAATACGTACAAACCGCCATCCGACAGACGACCTTCCTCAACAAAGGCTTCCACATAGGCGGAGAGTTCATCTTCGGTGAAGTAGTTATCCAGGTTGGCAAGCAACCCTTTTTCCTGAAACAGGATCGCCAGCTTGGGATAGCCTGTAAAGATATCCGGCATATCGGGCGCGCCTGGATCGCCGTTGACGATCATCGTCAGACTCTTGTCCAGCTCAGAACTTGAGGAAATGGCGGTAACGTCGATGACGATTCCCTGCTCCTTGCCAACGGTGGAGTTGAACTGATCGATCAGGTAGTCCATGGCCTGCTGCATATCTCCACCGTAGTTGTGCCACATGGCCAAGGTCACAGGCTCTTTGGGATTCAGCGGTGATGTGCTGCCGCATCCGGAAAGGCACCCTAACAGGAACACCAGAGCCAGGATCAGCGCGATTGCTTTTTTCATAGCGTATTCCTCCGTTCTAATAGGTCACCCATCCAAATTCCCATCCTTTTTTTGAAAAGAAGCAGGAAAATTTCTCGTTTCCCCATCCTTTTGGGGGTTTGGTATGGGGACAATTTTCAAAAAAGCTCGTATGATTTGGCCATAAGTTACTCAGACGAAAAGGGACGGCCGGACAATACGAGTATTTCCATATTTCTATTACACCACAAAAACTTGAAAAATTCAAGGCTTCATTTGGGAAAAGCACAACACTTTCTGCGGCGAAAGGAGGTTTTTACAAATGGCAATGAAAGACCATGCAACCGCCAAGTACAGAGTCATTGCCGATTCAGGAGGGAGCCGTTATCGTTTTTTCTGTGATGTATCCGGCATGGCCTTATGTACCACAAATCCGATTCGTGGAGACACCCAGAAAGAGGAACTGAAAATAGCATGGGAAACAGAAGGCAGACAGCATTTTAATCGCTGCAGCAAATGTGGCAAATGGGTCAGTGACCCCATGTATAACGCAGATATGCTCCAGTGCGTGGATTGTGCGCCCTGGCAGGAAAAACCCAATTACTGCAGTCATTGCGGCAAGCCGATCTCTCCCTCAGCCCGATACTGCAACGCATGCGGAATGCGCCTTCGTTACGGGGAGGTGGTGTGATGACTGCCGAAAAGCTGGAGCAGAGCCGACAGAAAAATATGGCGTACTACGGTTTCGGCCCGTCTGCCATGAAGCTGCTTCGGGTATGTACTGTATGCGGCAACCCTGCACCGCCAGAGAAAAACTTTTGTGTCGAGTGCGGACATCGTCTGCCGGACAAAACCTTATATGACCTGTATCTGGAAAGGCACGAGCAGTGTTCCACCTGCGGTACCGTGCTTACAGAGGATATGGAGTATTGCCCCCAGTGCGGAACACAACTACGAGAATAACAATATGAAAATTGTACGAATAGAAAGGAGCTTTCACCATGGCATTGTTTGATAAATTAAACGACTTTGCAAAAAACCTCACTGACAAAACCACCGACGCCATTGAGACCGGCAAACTCAACTCCAAAGTCAATTCCGAAAAGAATCTGGCAGGCGAAGAACTGAAAAAGATCGGCGAATTCTACTACAATGCCTGGCTTACCGGCGGCGAGATCGCGCCGGAGCTTCTGGAGATCTGCACTGCCGCCAAGGCGCACTTCGATGCCGCC
>JAZURG010000137.1:0-9265 GCA_045606145.1 Faecousia sp. | reverse complement strand
ACCTGACCTGGCTGCTGAAGCAAGCCAAGGATGCGGATCTGACGGATGCCCAGGTCGTACAAAATTTGCTGCCCTGGAACGTACCAACCGAATTCCATACCAAATAATTTACTCCGGCTCCGAGACAATCCTCAGAGCCGGGGCTTTTATACGCTATTAGAATTGACGCTTACCTTCGATATTCTGCAGATGCCCCGGCCTTAATGCGATCCCTCCCCTATTCATTTTAAAAAGCAAGACCGCCCAACGGCGGTCTTGTTCATTTCTTGATAAGTCTTGTTCCGGAATATGTCCTGTTGCAATCATTATGTCGCCGTTGATGAATCTACCAACTTGAGGATCGTAATATCGGCTCTGGAGGTAGTACAACCCGGACTCAGGAGCGTTGCATAAGCCAGAACGCGATTTTTAGGCCGTTTTCTAGGCAATCTCGCAGATGGTCTTTTTACAAATATAATGTTAGCGTCGGGCAAGAATCGCCATTAGGGGATGCGGACGAAAAGTTGGACCATCTAAGGTCTAAGGAGGCATCCTCGTGTACAGTTTTGAAGAGAAAATGAAAGCAGTGAGCTTGTACATCAAGTACCATCACAAAGCTGCACCGGTAATCAGGGAGCTCGGATATCCTGATCGTCATATGCTTGTTAAGTGGTATAAGCAATATGAATCCACAGGGACTCTACCAAAGAAAATTGAGGGCAGACAGAAATTTACTGAGCAGCAAAAGCAGATAGCGCTGCAGTATTATTGGGAACACGGACAAAGTATTACGTGCACCATCAGACATCTTGGTTATCCGGGTACAACAACATTCAAAAATTGGCTGAATGAGGCATACCCAGACCGCACCAAGCATTGCATCTCCGGCGGAGCAATGGTAGAATATCCTCAAGAGAAAAAAGAGCAGGCTGTTATCGACTTGTGTTCCAGAGCAGGGTCTGCAAAGGAAATTGCAGATCAACACGGTGTAAGCCGTGTCACTCTTTACGAATGGAAGAAGCAGCTGCTTGGTGAGGAGCGATCATGTACCATGCCAAGACAGAAAAAGCGCGATCTCAAGCCCCAGAACACGGCACCGAAGCACTTCGACAGCAATAGTGCGTTGGATGATCTGCGTGCCCAAACAGAAGAACTGGAACGTCAGAAGGCAGAACTGGAGCGGAGGGTATATCAGCTTCGTTTGGAAAATGATATTCTTGAAAAAGCTGCTGAAATCATAAAAAAAGACCAGGGCATCAGTCTGCTAAGTTTAACAAATAAAGAAAAAGCCGTACTGATTGATGCCCTAAGAGACAAATATCGGCTCAATGAACTTTTGGAACAACTACATATGGCTAAGAGCAGCTATTGCTATCAAAGGCAATGCCTCCATAGAGCGGATCCTTATGCTGAATTTCGGGTCCGAATCCATGAGATTTTTGATGAGGTTGGCAGATGCTACGGATATCGACGAATCCATGCCCAACTAAGTAAGGAGGGCTATGTAATATCCGAAAAAGTTGTGCGCAGAATCATGAAAGAAGACAACCTGGCGGTTCCCAGCGTCAAACGCAAAAAGTATTCATCCTATGTGGGTGAGGTATCTCCAGCTGCTGATAATATCATTAACAGAGACTTCCATGCAGAATTACCAAATGAAAAGTGGGTAACTGATATCACAGAATTCGGCATTCCTGCTGGCAAAGTTTATCTTTCCCCCATCGTAGACTGTTTTGACGGAATGGCAGTGTCCTGGACCATTGGAACATCTCCCAACGCAGAGCTTGCAAACACAATGCTGGATACTGCGATATCGGCTCTGACGGAGGATGAGCATCCTATCGTGCATTCAGATCGCGGCGGTCATTATCGGTGGCCCGGTTGGATTGCGAGAATGGACGAAGCAGGATTAATCAGATCAATGTCCAAGAAAGGGTGCTCACCTGATAATTCTGCCTGTGAGGGCTTCTTTGGCCGTGTAAAAAACGAAATGTTTTACGGAAGAGATTGGAAGGGAGTCTCCCTCGACGCCTTTATAGGCTTGCTGGATAGCTATCTTCATTGGTATAATGAAAAACGAATTAAGATGTCGCTGGGTGGTATGAGTCCAGTAGAGTATCGACAATACTTAGGGTTAATATAGAATGGAGTGTTTTTTATGAAATGCGGAGATCTGATGGATTTGCTAACAGCATACGGCGAAGATGAAGAAATTGAGATTGAAATCTACGAGACGATTTCCGGAAGATATATCGATACTACCGCAGATATCGCTATTGTAGAAGACGGACTAGGCCTTGTATTTAAGATTGATGTAGAGGCCGAGAAGTTCCGGAAGTACATAAACAAACAGCATTAACGGACATTATTTAGGAGTAGCAGGTCCAAGAAAATGTCCGCACCCCCAGGTGGTCATTTCCGCCCGACCCGAACAAAGATGACATATTAAGACGCAATCGTATTTTCTATGTTATCTCCAAAGAGGAAACTACTTTTAAATAAAATCCTCCTTAAAGGATTGCGTAACATGAATAACGATTGTGTTTGCCAGTCTGCAATCAAATCTTGCTTTTTTTTTCTTGGAGATTTGTGTAAATGCAGTCTGCAACATATCAGACAATTCTAGAATCTTCTCGAGATCATTACCCAGATGATACCGCTCAAAATTGCCATTGACACCTACTGCCACAAACCCGCTTTTCCAATCATACTTTTCATATTCCAAAAATTTTCCCTGTGCAAGTTCATCCGGATGTGCGATTAATAAAGAAATACGCAGAATATCAATGGTTTCCAACGAAAACGCCTGTCCAACCAGTTCTTCGATTTGATTCAAATAGTTACGAACGACATCAGATGAACCGTATATAGATTCGTAGTGTCTTGGGGGCGGAATACTAACTTGCATATCAATCATTCCATTCTTACCACATAGATTTATTCAATGCCGGTAACTCGCCGACTACTTCGTAGTAATCCACTATTTGCATGTGTTGCCAATTATGCACATCTCGCTTTGTTCCAGAAATAACCACGGTCATCTCTAGTGGGTTACCAATAGGGTTCGCTCCATTTAAGTATTTTTTAGTATAGCGGTGCGCCGGATCAATCGACTCGCCGAATTTGACAACTTCGCCTGTAGTCTTATCCGAAAGGATATATCCATAATTTATTCCTGGATAATCCAACGAGTTTCCATGGACTTTTTTAGCTGCTTTATTCGCATCTGTTGCAGCTTCTGTAATCTTTCTTGTCGCATTGACAGCATCTGCTGCTTCTCCCAAGCCGCTAACAACTGGTACAACAACGTCAACAACGTCAAGAACTAATCCTACCCACGCACCAATATCATCCGGATTTTGGACAACGTCATATATGCTCAGAACTAGAGAAGCGACATCCAGGATAGTATCCCACCAGTTGCCCCCAACATCATTTCTGGTTACTGGGTTGTTGCCACAATAGGCAAACATGTTGTTGCCGAGCAGCCCTTGTCCGGTGGCTGCCAGAACATCAGAATTGATGAATCTACCGATTTCGGGATTGTAATAACGGCTCTGGAGGTAGTATAACCCGGACTCAGTATCGTAGACGTAGCCACGGTAGCGCAGAGGGTTATGAACGCCGAGGGTAGAAGCCATGGTTCCAGAGGTGGTCAGGAGCTTACCCCAAGCATCATAAGTATAGGTAACAACGGAAGTGCCAGAGGAATTCAGGATCGCTACCACATCACCCTGGAGATTGGTGATATAGTAATAGGTCGCACCTCCATAGGTCACAGACATGGGACTGCCGGACGCGTCATAGGTGAAGTTCAGCGTATTTCCAGCTACCGTCATCTGGCTGAGCTGACCACCGTTGTAAACATAGCTGTAAGCGGTGCTGCCATTGGTCCGTGCGGTGCGCATGCCGTTGGCATCGTAGGTAAAGGTCCAGGTGGTGCCGCCACTGGTCATGCTTGCCAGCTCCCGGCCATGCTCCCAGGAATAGCTCCAGGTGCCGTCAGAGGTCATGTTACCAATGGCATCGCTGGAAATCGTCTTTCCGCCCCAGGAAGTAAGCAGATCGCCCCAGTTGGAATTACCGTAACCATAGCTGACCGTACTCAGAACACTACCCAGGGTTCCTGTGGTATAGGCATACTCTTTCTTCGACAGAATGTTGCCCGCATCGTCGTAGGTCCATACCCAGGTCTTGTTTGCGGCCTGGTTGTCCTCCCGGGTGAGCTGGTTCTGATTGTCGTAAGTATACTTGGTAGTCTTGCCGCCAAAGGTCACACTCACAATATTGCCGTTGGCATCATAGGTGTACTCAAAGGTACCCGCCTTGTTGACCAGCTTGCTGACCTGCCCGGTTACTTTGCTGTTGACTGTTCGGTAGGTGATAGTATCGGTTGCAATCGTAGAACCGTTATGCTTAGTTCCCCGACTGCTGACGCGGCCATAGCCGTCGTAGGTATAGCTCTTAGACGACAGGCCATTGGTGACACTGGTCACCCGGTTGTCATCGTCGTAAGCATAGGCAGTAGTTCTTTCGGTACCGTTGATGGTCTCCACAAGCTGGGTCAGATTATTCAAGGTATCGTAGGTATACCCAACACTATGGCTGTAGCCGCTCCCCTGCTCCACATACTTCATCAGGCGGTTTGTGAAGTCATAGTAGTAGGTCGTCTTCCGGCCTGTTGCGGAATCCGTCACGGTTGCAAGGGCGCCGTCGTTATCATAGGCGTAGGTTACGGTATCCCCATCCTCGTAGGTTTCCTTGGTCACCCGGCCCAAGCTGTCATAAGTATATTGTACACTATCGCTATTACCATACGCAAGGGTTTGCAGATAATTATTTCTGCTGGTGTAGGTGTAAGTCGCCAGGGTCGTAGATCCCACCTTGATTGAACTGCGAAGGCCGAAGTTGCCATAGGCGAAGTTATAGGTAGTGGACCCGGTGGTCAGTTTCGTCAGCAAATCATTCTCGTAGGTGTAGCTTGCAGAGAGGGTCTGGGTCCCGGTGCTGGCGGAAGCGGTTGCCAGACGGTACATCGTATCATAGGTATACGTCGTCTTTGTGCCGGAGCCATTCGGATATTGGACCCATTCCAGCACATTTGTATTAGCATTATAGCTGTACGTAGTCACATTCCCTGCCGCATCCGTGGTGGTTGACAAGCGGTTGCCGTCAGAGGTATAGGCTGCAGAGGAGGTCATAGTGACGCCACCGCTGGAAATGGATACGGAGGTGTTGTTTCCGTAGCCGTCGTTCTCGAACATGTATTCCAGACCCACGGCGGATTTGGCGGCACAGTCCTGAATATTGCTGGTTTTCGTATCATTATTGCCAAGCGTGGCTTCTCTGCTGTTGCTAATTCAAAGGGCCAGGCTCCGCTTCAGGGCAGACCCTGACCCCTTTTTAGATTACTATGGAGAGAAGAAATTTCTTTAGAAAGAGCAGTATTGGTTAAACCGCTTCACTTTCACATCCGATAATTATTAGGATCTACTCCATCGATGGATTGCACAGAATACAAATTATTAGTGCAATACTTCGACAATTCAACCAAGAAAAGATCAATACATTCAAACTCTCTTGCGTCAATATAATACCGCTTATCAAAAAAGCGTCCGCACAGATGCTCGAAATCCGAACTTGCGCCTGCTGTGTGTACCTTATTGGCAGCAAAAAGTTTTATTTCAATGATATCACACTTTTCAATTAACGAACGAATTTGATCTTCCGTAAAAGGCACACAAATCGATTCATTGATTGAGGTTTGCATACTGTGCTTCTTTGCTATGTTTTGATAAACATAGCAAAGCTCAACCAGTGAAAAAAGCAACACCAGAATACATGGCCCCACCAACAGTATCGTTAATACTGTTGCAATAGCAGATAACATTTCGGCCTTAATGGCAAATATGCTATTTCGGAAAAACAATACCAACAGGAGACCAACGCTTATTGCTAGTTTTGTTGCTGGAATACGATAGCTATCTATATTCGTATTAATCACAAAAAGTTTCATTACTAATCAATCCTTTAGTTGGCAGGTCTAGCTTGCATTAACCCATAATAACCGTCCAAATACAAACCACCTGCAACACTCGCAACAAGTCCCTTTGCCATCACCGATGTAGACATTGTTTTTGCAACATCGTTTCTTAGTTTTGTAAGGCCAGATTGATAGACGGCCATCATGCTGTTTTTTCCGGTAGTAACATTTGGTATTCCAGACAGGAACGATCCCAGAGCCAAACTAACAGCACCATCCCTGGCACTATTTGTCCCTATTTCCTCCCAGGATCTATCATTTACTCCGGTAACTTTTTCTAGAGTTTGTGCTGTACCAGTTGTTGCAAAACCGGTTACCGCATTTGCAGCATTAACATTACCAGTAGTAGCCAACACTGCACCACCGGCAGCACCTCCAATGGCAGCACCCGCATATGTTTGCCAATTGCTAATTGTAGGTGTTTGCGTAACCACACTGGTTACTACATCCGAGATTACCTGTCCAATCAGTCCTGCAATCGCGCCGATGCCAGCGCCAATAACAACATTTAGCCATTCGCCCTTTGGATCCGCTGCAATAATAGGGTTATTATTGCAATATGCAAACATGTTGTTGCCGAGGATTCCCTGTCCAGTAGAAGCGAGGGCATCCGCGTTGATGAATCTTCCCAGTTCGGGATTGTAGTAACGGCTCTGGAGGTAGTACAACCCGGACTCAGTATCGTAGACGTATCCGCGGTAGCGCAGAGGATTGTGCACACCGAGGGTAGATGCCATGCTTCCAGAGGTGGTCAGGAGTCTGCCCCAGGCATCATAAGTATAGGTAACAACGGAAGTGCCGGAGGAATTCAGGATTGCCACGATGTCGCCTTGCAGGTTGGTGACATAGTAGTAGGTATCGTCGTTGTAAACATAAGAATATGTAATACCGGGCAGCAGATCAATACCGGATATACTGCATTACGCAAAACAATGCTCACTGAAAAATCAAGTTTATCTATGTATTATTATAAGAAATCAAGTCATTGTTTGCAAGCACAAATTATTAATATTGGGAACCAAAGCAAAAGGACATCCATTCAGATGGCCTTTTGTTTTGTACTTAATACCCGGTTTCGCTATCATTTTTTGGACACTAAAAAATCTGCCATACTTTCAAATATTTATTTCGTTCACAAGATTCGACATTTGTGATCATCAAATTATAGCAACACGCATTGCCTGAATGATATGCCTCTATGCATTTCCAGTTACTTGTACTGTAATCGAAATATGATATCCGCTCCGTAACAATATCACGGAATGCTTCCAATAATACTGATATCATAGACTTAACATAAGAGTACAGAGAAAGAAGGGTTCTTATGAAACATATTACAAAGATTCATGGGCGGGAAATACTGGACTCCAGAGGAAATCCCACCGTTGAAGTAGAAGTTTATCTGGCAGATGGCTCCATTGGCCGGGCCTCTGTTCCCTCTGGGGCTTCCACCGGCATTTATGAAGCCTGCGAGCTCCGGGATGGGGATCCCGGACGGTATCTTGGCAAGGGGGTCAGCAACGCCGTACACCACGTGAATACCGAGATCTCCGAAGCCCTGCTCGGCGCAAATGCACTGGATCAGGCAGCCATTGACCGGACTTTGATCGAACTGGATGGCACGCCCAACAAAAGCCGTCTCGGTGCCAACGCCATTCTGGGTGTCTCCCTGGCCTGCGCCAAAGCAGCAGCGGCATCTCTGGGGCAAAGCCTGTACCGATACATTGGCGGAAGCAATGCAAAGATGCTTCCTGTTCCCATGATGAACATCCTCAACGGCGGTGCCCATGCCTCCAACAATGTGGATATCCAGGAATTTATGATCATGCCCGTTTCAGCCCCCAGTTGGAAGGAAGCCCTGCGCCGCAGCACGGAGGTTTTCCACGCACTGAAAGTTGTGCTTAAGGAACGGAATATCCCGGTCACCGGTGTGGGTGACGAGGGCGGTTATGCTCCGTGGCTTAAAAAAGACGAGGATGCTCTGACTGTGATCGTTAACGCCATTGAAAAGGCAGGCTACATTCCCGGAGAGGATTTCATGATCGCCATCGATGCCGCTTCCTCGGAATGGTATGATGCGAAGTTGGATGCCTACAAACTCCCTAAGGCGGGAAAAGTTCTCTCCCGGCAGCAGTTGGTAAAGCTCTGGCAGCGGTTTGTTGAGAAATATCCCATTATTTCCCTGGAGGACGGCATGGGTGAGACCGACTGGGAAGGCTGGGCCATGCTGACAAAAGCCACCGGCAAAAAAGTGCAGCTGGTGGGCGATGACCTGTTTGTAACCAATACGAAGCGTCTGTCTCAGGGCATTAAACAGAGAATTGGCAACGCCATTCTAATCAAGGTCAACCAGATTGGCACCCTCACAGAGACTCTGGATGCCATTTCCATGGCACACCGGGCAGGCTACACCGCCATCGTATCCCACCGCTCCGGTGAGACGGAAGATACCACCATTGCAGATATCTCCGTTGCGGTGAACGCAGGACAAATCAAAACCGGCGCTCCCAGCAGAAGTGACCGGGTAGCAAAATACAACCAGCTTCTCAGGATTGAAGAAGAACTGGGCAGCAATGCCCAATTCCCCGGACGGGACGCATTTTTCAATCTGGAGTAACGAAAGAATCAAAAAAGGATAATAGAGAGGAGAAACCTTATGTGGTTCGTACTTGCCTTGGGATCATCCCTGTTCGCAGCAGCTACCTCTATCCTCGCAAAAGTCGGCATTTCCAATGTAAACTCCAATCTGGCAACAGCCATTCGTACCTCCGTTGTACTTGTCATGGCTTGGGGAATGGTCTTTTTGACCAACACCCAGCATGGCATCGACCAGATCAGCAGACGAAGCTGGCTGTTTCTGATTCTTTCCGGTCTCGCAACCGGTGCCTCCTGGCTGTGCTACTATAAGGCGCTTCAAATCGGAGATGTATCAAAGGTCGTTCCAATCGATAAACTCAGCGTCGTGATTACCATTATCTTGGCCGCAGTACTGCTCCATGAGCAGCTCACCCCCCGCTCCATTTTGGGTTGCATCCTCATCGCTTGCGGAACACTCCTTATGGTCCTATAACGTTAGGCATCGGATTGCAAATCCGATGCCTTTTCTTGTAATGTTGTAATTTCATATAAAAAAAGGTTCTATAATAAATGTTGGGGTCAGGCGATGAGCCTCGCCCCAACATTTATTATAGAACCCAAATCTGTCCGTCCTGTTTTTCCAAAAAGAAGAGCACACCGAATGGT
>JAZURG010000136.1:0-4213 GCA_045606145.1 Faecousia sp. | reverse complement strand
GAACATAAATTTCATATCCGTAAATTGTTCGTCAGAATCATTTTGCAGGTCATAGGTTTTACCGGGGGTGATGATTTTACAGCTGTTCAGCTGCAGGACCTGCATAATATGGCCGGATTCCACGGAGGAACCTCGGGATAGACGTTCGATATCCATACAGACAACACCGGCGTACATACCGGTATTGATCAATTCCAGAAGTCGCATCATTTTCGGGCGGGCATAGAGGGACTCGCCGGAAACGACTTCTTCCAGCACTTCCACAACATGCAATTTCTTTGCTTTGCAAAAATTCTCCAAAATTGTCCGGTGTCTGCTCAATGTTTCTTTAACAGACACATTTTCATAATCCGTATCCATTCTGGATTTTCGCAAATACATCAAGTACAGATCCAATTTGTACACTCCTTTCGAGAATCATTTTTCTTTCATTGTATTTTCAATAAACGGATAGGACAAAGGTGCGGCCATAGTAGCCGCACCTATCCTAGAGATCACGCTGCTTTATCTTCAGCCTCCGATTGCGTAGCGGCGCGAAGGACTGCATCCGTGATTAACGCTGTGATTTGAGATAAAATAGCTTGGATGTCGTTGTTATCCATATCGGAGTAGTAATTGCTGTGAATCTCAATCTTAGGTTCCATGATCACCGCTCCTCTCTGCTGCGCTGCCGCTTCCGGTAATAATCAGTGAGCAGCTTTAGAATGGTTTCCTGAATCCGGGCGGCACTGTAGCTTTTGGGGAAGAATTTCCGTAGATCGTCCACCCGGAAGCTGATTTTATCCTGCTGGTTGGCCTTGGGTTCCCGGAGGATGTCGAAGATCTTGTCCATGTTCAGTTCACCGGATTGGCTCAGCTTCTTGAGTTGGATAGCCTGAGAGAGCGAGGGGGTGCAGTCCTCGCTCTCCATGGTTTCCAGAAGGTCACGCTGTTCCTGCTTGGACAGATAGGACAGTTCCACGGCGGGAGTCAGAGCGATTCTGTCGCTGTCCACCAGCTGAAGGATTTCCGGGATTAGCTCCGTCAGACGGATGTATCTCTGCACCTGACGACCACTTTCGCCATCGGCAATTTCATCCCGTGTCCACTTCTGGCCAACTTGTCCAGAAGTTCTTCCTTGATGATTCATGGCATCCAGTTTGAGCTTGTAAGCGAATGCCCGTTCACTGGGCAGAATCTTCTCCCGGTGTAGGTTGCTATCCACCAGGGCGATAGCCGCAGCATCCCGGTCAAGAGAATAAATTAAGGCAGGAACCGTTTCGATTCCTGCCTTCTTGCATACGTGAAGTCTCCGATGACCGGAGATCACTTCGTATTCGTTATTTTCAATGGGGCGGACTGTGATGGGTGTCAGCAGTCCCTGGGTGAGGACGCTCCACGTGAGTTGCTCCATTTCCGCATCATCGGTAACCTTGAAAGGGTGTCCTTCAAAGGGGCGCAGCTTGTTAATAGGCAACTGCGCGGCCAGTACAGTATTCTTGGGATTATTCAATGGCAATAAGTTCCTTTCTGTTAAGTTTGGGTTCGTTGTAGATGGCGATAATTTCAGCCGGGATGGCATCCAGGATTTGCTGCAAAGTTTCCACCATGTGCTGAAGGTCATCCAGTTCCTGTACCTTCTTCTCCAGTTC
Source organism: Faecousia sp. (assembly GCA_045606145.1). Lineage (GTDB taxonomy): Bacteria > Bacillota > Clostridia > Oscillospirales > Oscillospiraceae > Faecousia. Next base: position 2,582 of record JAZURG010000136.1, on the reverse strand, counting down.
TAACTGCCGCAGGGTGCTGGCCTTGCTGCTGTTGACCTCTTTCTTCAGATCCGTAATCTCACGGCGCATCACCTTGGCTGCAAGGCTAGTTTTCTTCATCTTGGTCATCAGTTCCTCCACGCCGGGGATGTACTCGTCTAACAGAGCAGCAATTTCCTTGGATTTTGCCTTGGCATTCAGAGGGTTCATCTCGGACAGAAGCTGAATCAGCTTATCTTTCTGCCGGGTCAATCGGGCAGCTTCCTTGAACAGCCGGGGCGGGATGTGGGTTCTTCCGGTGAGGCTGGCAGATTCACCCCTTTCGAAGTCGGGATATTTCTTCACCATGTAGCTCCAAAATTCATCCTGCCACTGGGTCAGCCGTTTCTTATTACCAATGATCTCCTTTGCACTCAGCCGCCCATCGGAAGTGATGGGGACAAAGCAAAGGTGCATGTGGGGAGTCTTCTCGTCCACATGTACCACGGCGGAAATATAGGTATCGGGGTTCTGCTTAGATTTCATAAAATCCACCGCATAGGAAAAGAATTCCCGGATTTCCTTGCGACTCTTTTTCTCGAAGAATTCCGGGCTGGCAGTGATCAACACTTCCACAGCGGTCACGCTGTCCTTCCGGACCCGGCATCCGGCTTCCCGGATGATACGGTTGGAAATATCACGGTACTTCCCATCGGGAACAACCAGATGGAAGTTGTGCTTGCTCAGCTCTGTCTTGATATCCGGATTGCTGGCATAGGTTTCCTTGGTTCTCTCGTTATGCGCTTCGATGCGGCTCACAGTGGGGCCTTTATATTTGGCAAAACGCAGAATTGCATGCTGTGCCTTATTCATCAGGACTCACCCCGCTTTCTCCAAACGATTTCATATCCCAACACTTCCGCAAGCTCCAGGGCTTCCTTATAGCGCAGGGATTCCCGGGTCAGTTTCGCAGAGAAGTTGGACAGGCTGTCGCTCCAGCCGTATTCGGTGGACAGGGCATCGACGACCTCTGCCATAGTAAAGCCCGCAAACATGATCTGGGCCTTGATCTGATTCTTGATATTCATAATGTTTACCTCCATAAATTCAGTTTGTTATTTGGTGCAATGGATTTGCTGATTGGTGCAGAGCAGAAGGGAATGGAAATCTGCTCAGTTTTCTTCCGTCGATGTCCCGGTCATGGATAGCACCTTCTGTTTTCCGGAAAAGAGAAGAAATGCTCTCTTTCGAGAAAAGATGCATGGATTGCGACAGCCAGTTCTCGGTTTCGACAATCGCTTTTTCGTAAAATAAGAGTATGGATTTGACAAGTAATTTGCGGATTCCAATACACCTTGAAATTACCTCTGCAAAATCAGCGCAGGTTTTGATGGTGTTCAATGTAAAAATGGAAGAACTCAAAAGTTACGCGCCCTTCGCGCCCCAAACGCCCCCGGGATCAGGGCAGGAAGGGCGCATAGGGCGCTTGATTTTGCTGTTCCTCAAAAAATGCGCCGTCCAGGGCTCCCGGCTTGTTGGGATCGATCAGCACCAGGATGTTGTGGAAGCCCCGGTGGTTATCCAGCACATGCTTGGAATACCGGATGCCGTATTTCGCCTGATTTGCGGTCAGGAACTGACTGAAGGATTTAGACGAGATTGGATTTTCCAGATTATCTTTGCACCAGCGCTTATAGGCCGCATACAAATGGACAGATCGGGAGGCGGTGCCTTCCTCCAGACGGATGTACCCGGTGGATGCCATAAACTGGACCACATTGTTACTATCCTCCATGGCTTCCTGCAGATTGCTCTTAGCCCGGTCAGATTCCGTAAATTTGTAGTCATTGGCAATAAGCCGGTTTAACCCCTCCAGCATCCACAGAAAGATCCCCTCGGCTTCTGTTTCTAGCTTGTCGGACAGATAAGGATCATCAACCCGGTTTGCATCCCGGTCCTTGACAGACAGAATTAACTGCCGCCGGTGGAAACCGAAGGATCGGTCATACAGGGCCGTAAGAGGGCCATTGCCGAAGCAAAGAAATCTGCAGTACATGATCCGCTGTTCGCCCTGCTTGCCTTTCCATTCCACATCCATCTTTCCTTCCAGCGTGACCATGGTTTTCAGATAGCTGGTTTCGGGCAGCGCAGCCATTTTCATGTCATCATCCACCATCAGCAGTTTGTACTCCTGATTGGCCCGGAAGAAACGATTCTTCTCCAGGGACTGGATGCTGCCGTTATTCATGTTGTCTCCAAGGATGGAGCGCATCACCAGTCCCAGCCGGGATTTGCCCTCACCGCCGTTGCCGGTAATGACCATCATTTTCTGGGCCTTGTTAGTGGGAAGTAAACAATAGCCCAGATACTCCTGCAAGGTGGGAATATCCTCCGGATACAGCAGATCATTCAGAAAGGCCAGGAACCGCTCCGGCTTGGGCGCATCCTCGTTGTAGGCAACCTTCAGCCGGTTCAGACAGAATTCCTTCTTGTAGATGTAGCGCCCATCCAGAAAGTAGGTGCCGTTGGAAACGTGGATACGGTCTGTCTGCATGGGCAGAGGTTCCGAGTGACACATCAGCTTCAGAACATCCATGAGGGATCTCACCACATTGGATACTTTC
>JAZURG010000135.1:0-2996 GCA_045606145.1 Faecousia sp. | reverse complement strand
CCCCATTCTCCTTGCACCAGTCCTTCCGTTATCTCTCAAAAACGATTCTCTCTTTCTTGGGAAGATCGTTCCCACCGGTGCGTAAGATGCGGTCAATGACCCTCTTTGCGTAAAGCTTTGTGCGGGAAGTATCCCAGTCCGCAAGGTGCAGAATTTTGGCTTTCTGTTTCTCAAAATCGAATTGAATCTCGCCCCATTCGCCGTCGCAATCTGCCTGATACCGGTAGGTTGCGGCGGCAATTTTCTTTTTCCTGCGTGTTACTTTTTCCAGCTTCATATCCACCACCCGGATCACATGATCTTCAAGCAACTGCACGGTAAAACGTGCGAGAGCGGTGTTGTATGCTTTCTCCGCACCGCCGTCCGAGCTGCCATTCATAAGCTGCACGGAAATATCCCTGTAACTATACCGATCCTTCATGGACATCATACCGCCGCAGTTCCAGCAGATTGCATTACGGGCCTTGATCATTGTCTGGTCTCTCCAAGATAGCTTAGAGAGGGAGTGCTGTACTGCTTGCGCCAACCAACTCTTGCTGATCTCATAGCACAGATCGCCCATAGAATCGGGTATCACTTCTTCAATGATGGCTTCTTCCTCTTCATCCCGGTCAATGAGGATCTCCGTCTGCCGTGCCCGAATCCCCACTACCAGCTCCATATATTCTGCCGCCGTTTTGGACTTGCAGCCGGTTTCCTTACAGTATTTTCCTATGGCTTTTGTAGCATCACCGCCGCTGGCATTGTAGATGGCAGCCATGCGCCGGATACCCTTGTAAATATCCAGAGAATCAATTGTCCAGCTCTCCTGCCGCAAGCGGAAAGAAATAAGAGCATCCTCTATAAATTCGTACATGTAGGTCAAAAACCTGGCTCCTTTGGACGGATCGAAGGTGGGTAATTTCTTCAGAATCACTTCCTGCAAGGCAAGCTTCATATCCAGAAATTGCGCTGGGTCGTAGGTGTCCATTCCGTTCCTACGGAGAAAGAAATACACCTTTGCATTGAGCCGGTGTTCATATGCATGGAGAAAAAAGATGAGATACCGAAGTTCCTTTTCCTCCACGGCACGAATAAGATACTCGTCACCAACAGCTTCGTTTTTCTTGAGGATTGCCTTCCTCTTCTCCCTGCTGATGTGGCTGCCTTTCTCTATGTCCGGGAACGCATCCTCCATTCCGGGCGGTGTAGGGGTTAGCTGGAAGATATGCTCCGCCTGCCAGCGGGTCAACCCCTCCACATCGGCCTTTTCATTGCCCAGATAGAAGAACCCGAACCGGGAGGTGTAACCGGTCATGTCCCAAGAATACTCATACAGAATCCGGATATCCTCCGGCAACAGTTGGACAACTTTCTCTTCAGTTTGCAATTCCGGATATGACATGGTGGCACCTCCTTATCTCTTATTCCTTCGTCACCGCAGTAATCAGCGCATCAGGGGTCATATCTTCCTTGTATTTGCCGTTGGCATAGTCCGCATCGACAATAGCACCGGACACCAACTCTTTTGCATAGGCTTTTGCCTTTGCAGCAATATCTCTTTCAAGGGTTCCCCGCTCCACTCGCTTATCAATGGCATTCACAGCCTGATGATATTGAACGATGGCAGGGCGATTCGCGGCTTTCTCCCGTTCCTCCCGGCCCATCCGGTTGCCAACCTGAACACAAGTCAGACCGCCGTATTCTTCCGGTGCATACCCGGTGCAATATTTCTGCCTCCGGGCATTGGTGGTTAGGAAGAAACGCTTGCAGATGGGACACCGTTTCGGGGCATTGCCCACAGCCAAAGCTTCATAAAGATTGGAGCGGAACATGCTGGGGAAGGATGCATAGTGCATCCGTCTGACCAGTCCCTTGTCACCGGGCAGGTATTCCACGGACACGTTGGTGATGGACATCCAGTAGTCATGCTTATTCTCATCTGCGGAGAAAAAGTTATCGAACTGCTGGGCAAAACCGGTAGGGTTCCGGGATACATCCTCATCATCCAGAGCTTCTACCAAGGGAATCAGGGCTTGCCGGAAGTCCCGGATACCGAAACCCAACTGAGCAACCAAGCACAGAGCGGGAATGAACACTTCTCCAAATTCCGCTTTCCGCTGGCGGTAAGCTTTCTTAACAGCTTCCGTAGAAAAGATCTGCGAAAGTTTGCTATCCAGCCATGTGAAGTCCTGACCGGCAAAGGGCGGTACATCCCGGAGTAGATCCACCACCCGGAACACATTCTTGGATGCGGTCAGCATCATGACAAGGGTAGAACTGTCGGGGTTCCGATTCTTGTTCAGAAAATCCACAAGCTGCATCATGGGTTCTGTCAGTTCCAGCAGTTCATCAAGAACGGAGTCTGGGATATTCAGAATATCCAGCGCAATAGAGCCGGTATCGGCAGCATTGGCGCTGGTTCCGTATGCTTCCTGTTTCTCTTTGTAATCTACGGTCAGAAACCGCATTTTCAGCCGTTCCTGGATATTGACCCTCTGTGCCATGGTGACACCCCCTTTTATGCCTATTATATCAAACACATGTTCTAAAATAAAGAACTTTTTTCGTGGAGTTTTCAAACTGTCATATTTTCGTGACAGTTTCCAGCTTTCTTAGCCTTTGTGGCAGACTTCCACAGTAGAAATTCTATCAAGGAATATGTCCAAAACAGCGGACCTTTCCGGTGCTTACCGAACATTTCTTGCCTGTCAGGTTTTTCGATTTCAGGCTGTCAGATGATTAGACCGTTTTTCTCGGATTTCCACATAAATATAGTAGGAGAGGAAACCTTTTCCCCGGTAACTGGCTACCTTCTCCCAAAAATGAAAAGGAAAGGAAAAATACAAATGATCGACTTCAAAACCATACGAGCGGCTGTACCGACCATACAGGCCGCAAAGGATTACGGATTGGATGTGGGCAGACACGGCATGGCACGGTGTCCCTTCCATGATGACCACAGCCCCAGCCTAAAGCTGGATGAAAGATTCTATTGCTTCGGCTGCGGTGAATCC
>JAZURG010000134.1:0-4274 GCA_045606145.1 Faecousia sp. | reverse complement strand
CCGGTGGCAGAGAAAGCGACCTGAGCGAGTGGCAGCGGTCGACAGATGCCAAGGCGCTTCGCCGCCGAAGGCAGATGTCGGGCACCGCAACAGGGGTCGCCGTTGGCGACGATCTTGTAGGGGCGATCTTCGATCGCCCGCGGGCGCTCACAGAGCGCCCCTACAAAGCGTATCGATAGATAATGCGCTAAACGATCGTTTAGCATTCATCTTATCATTCTAGCGCAAAACAAGAGAAAACGCAACGGATAGAATGGTTAATTTTTTATTACCTACTTCCTATTTGGGGAAAACTGATATATAATACAAAATATATCGTTTGTTTAAGGAGTCTTGTAATGCCCCAGACTTTTTCAATATCACCGGGGATCACCCTCAGGTGCTTCTCTGATCATAGATTCAAGCATGGCTGCATGAGCATCCAGCTGGTGCGTCCTATGTGTAAAGAAGAGGCTGCGTTGAATGCTTTGCTGCCTGCGGTGCTGCTTCGGGGCAGTGAAAGCTGCCCGGACCTTCGGGATATTACCCTGCGGCTGGATGACCTTTACGGCGCGTCTGTTGGCGCGCTGGTGCGCAGGGTGGGAGATTATCAAACCACAGGCCTATACAGCAGCTTCACCGAGGATCGTTTTGCCATGGCAGGTGACCGGATACTGGCACCCATGGTGGCTTTTTTGAAAGAACTGTTGCTGCAGCCGGTTCTGGAAGATGGTGTCTTTTGCGAAGATTACGTGGAAAGTGAAAAGAAAAATCTGATCTCCACCATTGAATCCCAGCTCAATGATAAGCGGGCCTATGCCATGGAGCAGATGATCCGTGCCATGTGTGTGAACGATACCTTTGGTATCCCACGGCTTGGAGAAAAAGAGGATGTGGCGGCAATCACAGCCAAAAACCTGTATACCCATTATCGGAAGATCCTGCGTACCAGCCGTGTGGATGTGTTCTATGTGGGTTCTGCTGAGCCGGAGCAGGTAGCGCATCTGGCGAAAATGATCTTTGGGGATCTGGAACGAAGCTATGAAGTCCTGCCGGTCCAAACAGCAGTGCATACCGCTCCGGAAACGGACAAAACGGAGCGGATGGATGTGAATCAAGGGAAGCTGTGCATGGGCTTTGTGACACCTGTGACCATTCGGGATGATGAATTTGTAGCTATGCAGCTGTTGAATGTGATTTTTGGCGGTGGGATGACCAGTAAGCTCTTCAGCCATATTCGGGAAAAACTGTCACTGTGCTATGCCATCGGTTCCGGTTTTCACGGCTCCAAGGGTATTATGACCGTGTCTGCAGGTATCGACAGCAACATGGATGAAACCGTCCGGCGGGAAGTACTGGCACAGTTGGAGCAATGCCGTGCGGGTCATATCTCTGAAGAAGAACTGACAGCCGCGAAGGAAGCGCTGCGAAGCAGCCTGCTGGCTACCCACGATTCTCCCGGTGCTATTGAAAACTACTATGCCAATGCCACGCTCAGCGGCCTGCCGTTGAGTCCGGAACAGTATATGCAGAAAGTGGAAAACACCACATTGGAAGAGATCCGTGAAGCTGCCCAGACGTTGAAACTGCACAGTGTGTATTTTTTGAAGGGGGCGGAGCAATGAGCTGGTGTGAATATCCTCATTTGGATGAGCGGGCATACCGTAAGACACTGCCTAACGGATTGACTTTGGCAGTGGTGCCGAGAAAAGGCTTTCAAAAGAAGCTGGCCTATTTTGTAACGGACTATGGCTCCGTCCACACGGCATATACCCTGGACGGAAAGCAGATGGAAGCCCCTGCCGGTGTGGCCCACTATCTGGAGCATAAGCTCTTTGACATGCCCCGGGGCGAGGTGTCGGCAGAATTTGCCGCGCTGGGTGCCAATCCCAATGCCTTTACCAGCTACGATATGACGGCCTACTATTTTTCCTGCACGGAGCATTTTGAGGATTGTCTGCGATTGCTGCTGGAATTTGTATCTACACCTTACTTTACGGAGGAAAGTGTTGCCAAGGAGCAGGGAATCATCGGTCAGGAGATCGATATGACGGCAGACAGCCCGGATACCCGGGTCTTTGAGAATCTGATGGAGACAATGTATGGCAGCCATCCGATCCGCGTTCCGATTTTGGGTGACCGGGCATCCATTGCGAAAATCACCCCCCAGATCCTGACCGATTGCCATCGGGCCTTTTATGATCCGTCCAATATGATGCTGTGCGTTATCGGTGATGTGGATGCTGATCGGGTAGAAAAAATCGCCCTGGAAATGCTGGGCAGTGAAAGAAAATCAGCCGGTCAGAAGCTGCGCCCCTGGCAGGAAAGCATGCTTTGCCGCCGGAAAGAAGTGACCGCCCAGATGGAAGTGGCCATGCCCATGTTCCAGCTAGGCTTCAAATGCGAACCTATTGGCAGAGGGGAAGACGCGGTGCGGCAGGAAATGATCGGTGATCTGGCGGCGGAAGCGCTGTTTGGCGAGTCCTCCCGGTTGTATTTGGAACTTTACGAGGAAGGCTTGATCGATTCCTCCTTTGGCGGTGGTTTTGAAACGGTGGACGGTATGGCAATGCTGACAGTCTCCGGCGACAGTGACGATCCTTATGCTGTCCGGGACGAGATTTTGAATGCGGTTGCGCAATTGCTGCATGACGGTATTGATGAGAAAGATTTTTTGAGGATGAAGCGCAGCACCTTGGGACGGCGAATCCGGGATCTGGACAGCTTTGATTCCACCTGCTTCCGGCTGTGTGCGTATCACTTCTCCGGTTTTAACTATTTTGACTTCCCACGGGTCTTTCACAGCGTTTGCGTGGAAGAAATCCTGGAATTTATCCGGCGTGTGGTCACCCGGGAGCGCTGCTGTCTGAGCGTGATCACACCCATCCATCACGAACAGGAGGTAAACCAATGAATCCAGCTAATTATTCTTCTATTTCCTTTCCCTTTCTGGGGTTGGAACTGAATCCTGGCAGAGGATTTGAGATCGGCCCGCTGAACATCCATTTTTACGGTGTCATAATCGCTGTCGGATTGATGCTGGCAATACTCTATGCCAGCCGCCGCTGTAAGCAATTTGGTATCAAAGAGGACGATATCATGGACGGTGTTCTCTGGATCGTTCCTTTTGCGATTGTTTGCGCCCGGGCATATTACTGCATTTTTTCCTGGGATGAATACCGCAGTGACCCCATTTCCGTGTTTTATATCTGGAAGGGTGGCCTTGCCATCTATGGTGGTGTCATCGGCGCCGTGATCGGTGTGATCATCCATTGTAAGGTGTTTAAGAAGATCAGTATTCTCGCACTGCTGGATCTGGTGGCATTGGGATTTTTGATCGGTCAGAGCCTTGGCCGCTGGGGCAATTTCTTTAACCGGGAAGCCTTCGGCGCAGCAACCGACAACTTTTTCCGTATGGGTCTGTATAATGTGTGGACCGATACTTGGGAATACTATCATCCTACATTCCTGTATGAATCTCTCTGGAACGCGGCAGGTTTTGTGATGCTGCACTTCCTGTCCAAGAAGCGCAAGTATGACGGCCAGATCGCGCTGGGCTATGTGGCATGGTACGGCCTTGGCCGGGCCATGATCGAGGGCTTGCGGGTGGATAGTCTGTATTGGGGCAATTTCCGGGTCAGCCAGTTGCTGGCAGCGGCAAGCTGCTGCGCCGCAGTGATCGTGCTGGTCATCATGTACTTCAAACCCCACAGCAAGGACCTGTTTGTGAACCGTGTGGCGGAAACTGCTGCGCCCGCGGAGGAAGAAGCGGAAGCAAAACCGACAGAAGCTGAATAAACAAAACGACCCGGGCCTGCCGCCCGGGTCGTTTAGCGTCCCGCTGCGATAAACGATCGTTTTACGGGCCTACGGCCAAATTGAAAATGTAAAATGGAAAATTGATGTATGTGCTTCGCACATGATTCTATATTCCCAACTACCAAACTACCGTGTCATCCTGAGCGAGCGTAGCGAGTCGAAGGATCCGCATCCTTAAAACGCTGTGATTACAGAGTTTTTCTTTAGGAGAACGGATTCTTCGACTCCGCTGCGCTCCGCTCAGAATGACATGCGCTTTAGGTTTCTACTCAGATAAACGATCATTTAGCACATTATCTATCGATACGCTTTGTAGGGGCGCTCTGTGAGCGCCTGCGGGCGATCGAAGATCGCCCCTACAAGATCGTCGCCAACGGCGACCCCTGTTGCGGTGCCCGACATCTGCCTTCGGCGGCGAAGCGCCTTGGCATCTGTCGACCGCTGCCACTCGCTCAGGTCGCTTTCTCTGCCACCGG
>JAZURG010000133.1:0-10756 GCA_045606145.1 Faecousia sp. | reverse complement strand
TATAATCAGTTCAGAATACTCGAACTGTGTGGTGATACGAAATGCGAACCAAAAAGGCTGTTGTTCTCCCGTATGACAGAACATGACAGTCTGATTTTGAAGAAATCAAGAGGGAAATTGAAGGTGCCATAGGCGATTTGATGATCGGGATTGAACACGTTGGAAGCACATCAGTGGAGGGAATGTCTGCCAAACCGATCATTGACATTGATGTGATCATCCAGGATTACGCAGCGTTTGACGCTGTCGTTCGCAGATTGGAAGCGATCGGCTATATTCACGAAGGCGACCTTGGGATCAAGGATCGGGAGGCATTCAAATACGCGAATAAACCCCATCTGCGGCAGCACCATTTGTATGTGTGCCCGCAGCAGTCCGAAGAGCTGCATCGTCATATTACTTTCAGAGATTTCCTCGCAAGCAACCCGGAATCAGTAAAAAAGTACAGTGCAGTCAAGGAGAAAGCAGCACAGTTATTCCCCGACAATATAGAGAAGTATATTGCGTATAAGTCCCCGTGCATTGAAGAATTGTATAGGCTGTGCGGGTTGAAATGATATTGTCAAGTTCCAATTTGTAGGTGTGGATGATGAAAACTTTATATATGATTGGTGGTACTATGGGAGTCGGAAAAACAACTGTGTGCCAACAGCTCAAACGGGATTTACCGAATAGCGTATTTCTTGACGGAGATTGGTGTTGGGATGCAAGTCCGTTCCAAGTAACCGATGAAACAAAAGCAATGGTTACGAATAATATTTGCTACTTACTCAATAATTTTCTGAAGTGTTCTGCATACGAGAATATCATTTTTTGTTGGGTGATGCACGAGCAGAGTATTATCGATTCCATACTTGAGAAGCTGGATACACAGAACTGTAAGGTAAAATGCATCTCGCTTGCAGCGGATGAAAAGACTCTGCGTGCAAGATTGGCAATGGATGTAGACAGAGGTATTCGTTCTGAAGATGTAATTGAAAGAAGCATAACAAGAATACCGATGTATCAAGCACTCAATACCATTAAAATTGATACGAACGCCAAAACTGTGGCTGTGATTGCCAATGAGATAAAGCAGTTGTAATACTGTCAAATTCCAATTTGTCAAACAGTTTACCGCAGCACCTCAAAGTGGGTGCTGCGGTTAACTATTGATGTCGTCGGCTGGATATAACCTGTAGCTCTTATTCTATTGAATATAGCTTGTCCAATTCCCATTGCTTTGGATTATTCACAATATATTCCGCAATCTCATTATAATCCTCACGGCCACGAATCACATGCTCATAAAACGAGGTTTGAAACAGCTTATCAATCGGCTGTGCCTTTTTGCACTGTCTGGTTGTAAGGGATTTATACGCACAAACGATATCCATGATTGTAGGGCGGGGGCTTGCTCCCGCCGTTTCCTCCAGCAATAGGATCGCGTGAATATGGTTTGACATAATCACATATTGGTCAATTTTCAGAGAGTGATATCTTTGTTCCAGTAACAACAACTGCTCCTGTGCGATTTGACCGTATGCGGTATATTGGTTTTCGGCGGGAGCAAGCCCCCGCCCTACGATACGGGATAACAGGCATTGTCTGTTATGGGTGCAGATGGTAATAAAATACGCACCGGCTTCGCTGTAATCATAGTGCTCCAGGCGAGGGTGTTTTCTTTTCGGTAGGTTATTCTCCATAAATATCACCAATGCCATTATATAGCAAAATCCGCAGATGAGCAATATCATCTGCGGATTTTGAATGCTTAGGGTTAGTGGCAGGAGCAAGCTGTGAAGTCAAGGATCCATTTTATAGGGCGGGTCGGCGGGGTAGCCGCCCTGGAGCTTCTGCATAGTTCTGGACACCGCGTCCCGGGCATTGCCCCAGTCCTTACCGGCAGAGCGGTAGTCGAACATGGACACAAAATGATCCAGGTCACCCTTGACCCGCAGCAGATTCTCTTTCATCAGCGGGATCACTTTCCCGTAAAACCATTCCCGCTGGCCATTGGGCAGCTCCGTCTTTGCCAGTTCCAGAAGCTGCGCGAAGTGGCGCATACAGAATCCCTTGCTGCCCTCCACCCGGCTGCGGAACTCTTCTTCCTTCAGCAGCACAAAGAAGGTATGGAAATAGCGCTTCATGTTATATTCCAGCTTTTGGCACAGGCAGCAGGTAGTTCCCTTTTCCTTTGCCCAAGTAAGCAAAGGGCTGTCCCCGCTGTCAGCCTTTTTGCCGCCGAACAGGGGCCGCTTGGCAGGAATCGTGACGCTGTCTTCTTCCCTTTCCAACTCGTCCAGCAATCTTGCCAGATGGGTCTGCATGATCAAGGCGCTGCCAAGCTGATTGCTGAAATCGTACATTTTCTTGTAATGTTCCCGGCAGAAGCCTTCCTTGTCGGTCATAGCTCTTACATCCGGCTCCATGTAGCTGGCGCCGGGGCCCAAGATATAGCGAATGGACCGCTGCTCCGCCATCCGTTCCAGATAGCAGAACGGACACTCATGGCCGGATTCAAAGGCCTCATTGACAGGGATAGTGTCGATCTGTTCTCTCATAAATGCTTACCTGTTCCATTTCTTAAAATCGTTTGGGCGCATACACAAATGTGCGCGCGTTACATATTCTGTGTAGATGCTTGTATCTGCTGTCTCTGCTTTGAAGCAGCGGTAATCACAAATTGATACATCACGGTAACCACAGCCATGATGCCCACGCACACCCAGATAAAGGGAACATAGGTACCAAAGGCATCGTAGCATATATTCATCAGCGGTGCGCCTACAGCATATCCCGCTACATTCAATGCCGACACAATTCCGAGAATTCGGTCAAAAGACTGGTATCCAAAAAGATCCATGGTGATCAGCGACAGCATGATCGTTTCCAGTGGCAAAGCCAAAGAAGAGAATATACCATAGATCATAGCGAATACGCGGCCTTCGGGGCTGTTTGTCACCAGTGCCAGCAGCACCATGACCACCATGGCAGCCACATCGCAGACGATCATGGTCTTACGCAGGCCGAATTTATCATAACTGAAGCCAGTCAGGAACTTAAACACCATCAGCGCAATAGAGTGCAGGCTCAAAACCGTTGCCACATAGCCTGCATCCAGACCCACATCCTTCATATGGGCAGCGGAAGCACCGGTAACCCCCTGCAGCACCATGCCGGTGAGGAAAATGCCCACCAAAGCCGCGTAGAAATAAGGTTTCTTTTTGGCATCTTCATAGCTGATGCCGATCCATCCGCTGCCACGGGCCTTCTTCTTGTGCTGCACCGGTGCGGCATTCTCTCCCTTAGGCTGATTGCGCAGGAATACCACCGCCACAATACCGGTAGCGAGCAAAATAACTGTGACCAGATGGTAGGCATTGCGGTAACCGAAGGGATTGCCCTCTTCGTAAATAATGGGGGTAACGATCTGGGCCGCCAGTGCGCCGCCAAGTCCGTTGGCAGCCAGCACAAATCCAAGGATGGTGCCGGTATTTTCCTTGACCCAGCGGCGGATGATGGAACCGATCATAGTGGTAGTGCAGAAAGCAAGGCCCAGGCCCAGCAGAGCACCGCCGATATAGAACACAAATACACTTTCCGCATGGGCATAGACCTGCATAGCGGCAATCAGCGCGGCAAAGCCCATTGCCACCATTTTCCGTGCGCCCAGTTTATGGATCAGTGTACCAAAGAACAAATTTACCACAGCGGAGGTCAAAAAACGCACACTATCGTTGATGGAAAACAAGCTGCGCTTAATATCCAACGCTTCCGTAATGGCGCCCAGGTACAGGCTCTTATTGCTGCTGCAAAAGCCAAGAGCCACGAATTCCATAATAAAGCAGGTCACAATAATGACCCACTGATAGTCAAATTTCTTACTTTTAATCATTGTCAGCCACTCCGTTCATTAAAAAAGCTGCTACTGTTATATCACCAATGGGCGGCAATGGCAACTAGATAAAATCTTAGCTTGCATAACTTTGACTTTATGCTGTCACTTGCTTTGGCCGTAAAAGGAAATGACAAAATCCCGGAATATCTGCTCATCCCGGGTCAATTCCCTGTGCTTACGCCAGTAAAGCCGCACCGTCCAGACAGCAGATTCTCCTTCCAATGGTACATAGCACAGGTTTTCAGGTGCCACCCGACCGGTATGCACAGTAGCAAAGGAAACACCCAGTCCCTCCGCTACCATGTAGCGGCTAACCAGAGAGGAACAGGAATTTTCATTGGACAACAAACGGTTTTCACCTTCAAAAATGCGCATGACCCGGTCATGCAATTGGTAGCCCTGCATAGGCAGCAAAAGCTTCTCACCCGCCAGATCCCTGGGGGCAACCGATGCTTTCTTTGCCAGAGGATGCTCCGGATGGACGATCACCGCCGCCCGGTCTTCAAACAGGGCAACACTGTCCATTTCAGAAGAGAACGGCGCTTCCTCCTTCGGCTCCTCGCCCAGCAGAAAGCTGTACTGAGGCAGCAGGCCGCTGCTTTCGTACTGGGATATACGCATACTGGTACAGGAAAGGGCGAAATCGGGATAGGCCTGTGAAAAACCGGCGATCAGATCCACCCATAGATTGGACGTCATGGTCGCCACAGAAACATGCTGCCCCTGAGGCACCAGACTCTGCCGCAGTTCGATTTTGGCGCAGTCCAGACTGGCCATTATCTGGTTTACATAACGCAAGAAAATTTGTCCCTGCCGGTTCAGGTGGATGCTGTTGTTGGTTCTTTCAAAGAGAGGCATTCCCAATTCCTTTTCCAGCCGTGAAATGGACGCACTAAGGGCCGGTGCAGAGATAAACAGTGACTCTGCTGCGGCGGATATCTTCCCCATTTCCGCAACGGTCTTAAAATACTTCATCTGCTGTAGTTCCATTGTCCCGGCCTCCTTATTTTCTTCATTATACGCCATGGCTGAAGCAGTTTCAACCCATATACCGAGAAAAGCACGGCAGGATTCCCTACCGTGCCAACGAAGGAAAGCGCATACTCTTGTAAATGAGCGTTTAGCGTACCGACTACCAAGTCTCCGTGTCATCCTGAGCGAGCATAGCGAGTCGAAGGATCCGTATTTAATAGAGCGGATTCTTCGACTCCCTTCGGTCGCTCAGAATGACATGCGTTTTCGGTTTCTACTCAGATAAACGATCATTTACCTCCGCTAGAACGATACCGAGCGGGTCAGGGAAGTAGCGACACGGTATGCACTGTGCACGCATTGGCTGCGGCCACTGGCCGCTAAACGATCATTTACGGTATTTCCAATTCTTTCACCAGTTGGGTATATCCCAAAATCTCAAAGCCTGCCTTGCGGTAGACTGCCATGGCCCGTTCGTTTTCCGGTTCCGCCTCCAGCCGGATCCGGGCCACCCGGTCCTGATAGCGCGCCTTCACAAAGGTAAGAAAGCTTGTACCGTAGCCTTTTCCCCGATGCTCCGGTTTTATATAGATATCTTCGATCCAGGCACACAAGCCGCCCGCTTCCGTAGAATAGCTCATAGCCACCATGCCGTAGCCTGCCAGCCGGCCATTTTCTTCAAAACCAAAGGCTTCCAGATGGGGTGAGTCCGCCAGTGCGTCGGTGAGGGTTTTCCGAAGCACCGCTTCACTGGGGTGGATCAGCAGTGCGTCTGATGCGTAAAACACCAGCATCATGGAAAGTACGTTATCAAAATCTGCTTTTTGCAGTTTCCGAATGGTCATCTCCTGTGCTCCTTTTTTATTTTTCCTTATTATATGTCAAATGCTTTCAAAAGGCAAGACAGTGTATTTTTCCGCTTTTTTGGTTGCTTTTCCCCGGGGTTTCGATATAATAAAAGCATCACCGACCCCAAAGGAGCATTTATGGCCGTACTTACTAAAAAATCTGCCGGTCTCAGCGGCAACCAACTGAAGCTCATCGCTCTGGCTGCCATGACCGCAGACCACATCGGCGTACAGCTTTTTCCGCAGGTTTTGCTTCTGCGGATCATCGGCCGTCTGGCGCTGCCCATCTTTGCCTACATGATCGCTCAGGGCTGCCGCCATACCCGTAACAAAGTCCGATATCTGGCCACCATTGCTGCCGTGGCGCTGGTCTGCCAGTTGGTGTATTTCTTCGCCATGAGGTCGCTGTATCAGTGCATTCTGGTGACCTTCAGTTTGTCGATCCTGCTGATTTTTGCTCTGGAGGCGGCTGTCAAACAGCCTGCCTTCATGAAGACTTCCATTGCTGCCCTTGCGTTTCTTTCTGTGTGGCTGATCTGCGAGGTTCTTCCCCGATACCTGCCGGGATTTTATGTGGATTACGGTTTCTTCGGTGTTCTCCTGCCGGTACTGATCTGGCTGGGCAGGAATCAATGGCAGAGCATCGGCCTTTGTGCCATCGGTCTGGTGCTGCTGAGCATTGGCGGCGGTATCCAGTGGTATTCCCTGCTGACGCTGCCGCTGCTGGCCCTCTATAACGGCACCCGTGGCAAAGCGAAGCTAAAATACCTCTTTTACATCTATTACCCCGCCCATCTTGTGTTGATCTATCTGATCAGCCTGATTCTGCATTAAGGAGGCGCCTATGAAGATACTGGAAAAAGTTGTTGATTTCGGCATGACCCTAGCCGGCGCTCTGCCCCAGGGACAGGGCCATCACAACCCGGTAAAGGTCGTGACCCAGGGGATGCCGGAGCTGCTGCGCACCGTTGCGGCTCAGGGTGCCGTATTGCTTGAAAACCGGGTGCTGCCCTTTGCCGAAGGCACTTCCGTTTCTCTTTTCGGACGGGTACAGTGCCGCCATTTCTGCACAGGCTACGGCAGCGGCGGTGATGTAAACGCTCCCTACCGGATCTCCCTTTTGGAAGGCATCCGCAACTGCGAACACCTGCGGCTCAATGAAGATCTGGCAGCCGTGTATCAGCAGTTCCATGAAGAGAATCCCATCAATGACGGTGTTTGGGGCATGTGGCCCCGGCATTATCCGGAAATGCCCTTGACCGAAGCACAGGTTGCGCAGGCCAAACACGACACCGGTCATGCGGTGATCATTCTGGGCCGTTCTTCCGGTGAGGACCGGGAAAACATTCTGGAACCCGGCAGCTATTATCTGACCGATGAGGAAAGAAATATGCTTCGGCTGGTCACTGCGCAGTTTCCGGATGCGGTGCTGCTGTTGAACATCGGTGCTGTGATGGATCTTTCTTTCCTGGATGATTACAGCTTCGGCGCTGTGATGATCCTTTGGCAGGGCGGAATGGAAAGCGGCAACGCGGCCGCTGACCTGCTTTGCGGCAGAGAAACCCCCAGCGGCCGTCTCACCGACACCGTCGCTCTTACTTACGAAGATTATCCCTCCGCCGGTCATTTTGGCGGCAAGCAATATAACGAATACTATGAAGATATTTATGTAGGCTACCGGTATTTTGAGACCTTTGCCCCCGGGAAAGTCCGTTACCCCTTCGGCTACGGTCTGTCCTACACCACCTTTGAAAAAACTGCCGAAACCACCGGGCCTTTCTGTTGGAATATCACGGTCACCAACACCGGTGCCTATGCCGGCAGGGAAACCGTTCTGGTTTACCTGCAAAAGCCCTGCGGTGCCCTTGGAAACCCTGCCCGGGAGCTGGTGGCCTTTGCCAAAACCAAGCTGCTTTCCCCCGGCGAAAGTCAAACCCTGTCCCTTTCCGCCAACCGGGAACAACTGGCAAGCTTTGATGATGCCGGTCTCACAGGGCATCAAAACGCATATGTCATGCCGAAGGGCAGCTACCGGTTTTACTTAGGCGGCGATGTCCGCAGCGCGCAATCTCTGAGCACCTATGTGGCAGAAGCAGATTCCGTGATCGCACAACTGACAGAAGCTGCTGCCCCCGAAACACCCTTCCCCATTCTGGCCTGTCAGGAGCTGAACGGCAAGGTGGTCACCGTTTCCCGCCGCGCGGCGGTAAAAACAGCCGATCTGAAGGCACGGATTCTGGAAAACCTGCCGAAGGCCGTATTCCAGACCGGTGACAAAGGCTACAAGCTGAAGGACGTGAAGGAAGGCCGCGTTGCTCTGGACGCTTTCATTTCTCAGCTTTCTGTGGATGAGCTGGAAGCCATCAGCCGGGGCGGTTACATTATGGGACATCCTCTGGGTGCCAAAGGCAATGCGGGTATCTTCGGCGGTGTCACCGAAGCTTTACGGCGCAAGGGCATTCCCCCTGTGGTCACCACCGACGGTCCCTCCGGCATCCGTCTGTATGATTCCTGTTCCTTGATTCCCATTGGCACGCTGCTGGCCTGTACCTTCGATACGGAGCTTCTGGAAACACTGATGCAGAAGGTCAGTCTGGAAATGGTTGACCGGGGCAGCGATGTGCTGCTGGCACCGGGCATGAACATCCACCGCAACATTCTGTGCGGCAGAAACTTCGAATATTTCTCCGAAGACCCCCATGTGTCCGGTAAAATCGCAGCGGCCATTGTCCGGGGTCTGCAATCTACAGGCCTTTCCGCCTGTCCCAAGCATTATGCCTGCAACAACCAGGAGTTTAACCGCAACCGCAATGACTCCCGGGTCTCCCAGCGGGCCTTGCGGGAGATCTACTTAAAAGGCTTCGAGATCTGCGTCAAGGAAGCTGCCCCCAAGAATATCATGACCAGCTACAACAAGATCAACGGTGTCTGGGGCCATTATCACTACGATCTGGTTACCACCATTCTTCGGGGTGAATGGGGATATCAAGGCAATGTCATGACCGACTGGTGGATGCAGCCCAGCCGCAGCCCGGAATTTCCCCATATGCGGGACAATGCTTACCGGATCCGCGCCCAGGTAGACGTATTGATGCCCGGCGGCCAGCGCATTGACCTGCTGAAAAAGCCCGACGGCACGCTTCTTGCCACCTACGGCAAAAAGAACGGCATCACCCTGGGTGAAATGCAGCTTTGCGCGAAGCATGTGCTGCGCTGCGTAATGGATATCAAGGAACTGTGAGGTAGAACATATGGAACAAACAAAGCCCAACTACATGACCACGCTGAAAGAGCGGCTCAGCTACTGGACCTATTTTGTGGGCCAGAACATCTACTATAATATTACGGCGGTCTTTATCTCCACCTATCTGGTGATGCAGGGCATTGATCCCATCAAGTCCAGCCTGGTGCTGCTGATCGTGAAAATATGGGATGCCATCAACGACCCTATCTTCGGTTTTATCTTTGACAAGGTCAAGTTCAAGAGTGGGAAAAAGAGCCTGCCCTGGCTGCGGATCGCAGTGCTTCTGATCCCCATTGTGACCATCATTCTGTTCTCCATTCCCCGCGGAATGAGCGAGGTTGGTAAACTGGTCTGGTTTGGCATTGCCTATGTGCTGTGGGACACCGTTTATACTTTGACGGATGTACCTGCCTACGCTATGCTCAACACCATGACCGACGATCTTCAGGAGCGCAATATACTGCTCAGTGTCAACCGGGTCTTCTCCGGCGCCGGTGTGCTGCTGTACGGTGTTGTTCTGAATTTTCTGATCTCCGAGACCGTTGGCATGAGCGCCGGCTGGGCTGTGGCGATCCTGTCCATCTTCAGCGCCTTGACCATGGTACCTCTTTGCGTCAACTGTAAGGAGCGCAACTACAAGCCCGGTCAGGAGGACGAGAATTTCACCCCCCGGCAGATGTTCTCTTACTTAGGCAAGAACAAGTATCTGCTGATCTACTACGGCGGCTACTGCGCCACCGATGCCTTGAAAACCTCCGCTGCAGTGACGCTTTTCGTATCCTTCTATCTGTTTGGCAATTCTCTGTTTTCCATTTTACTCAATGTGCTGAATATGGTGCCAGGTGTCTTTGCGGCAATGGCCATGCCCTGGCTGCTGAAAAAATTCGACAAGTTCAAGCTGCTGTTCTGGTGCAATATCGTCAACATCATTCTGGGCTTTGTGATCTATTTCACCGGCTACGGCAATACCATCTCGTTCATCCTGTTGACCTGCATCCGCTGTGTCCCCCTGAGTATTGTGGGCATTCTGGCATTTATGTTCACACCGGATTGCGCAGAATACGGCCAGTATAAATCCGGTATCAATGCCAAAGGTATCACCTTCGCCATCCAGACCTTCTCTGTCAAAATCACCGGCGCAATCTCCTCTGCTCTCGCGCTGTTCCTGCTGGGTCTGTTCTCCTGGATCAGCGTAGAAGCGGAAAACTTTGAGGAATTGGCTGCCATGGGCATCCAGCAAAGCGCCGGAGCGCTGAACGGTCTTTGGATCGTGTATGCCTTGGTGCCTGTTATCGGCATGGTCATTTCCACCTTCTTCTACTTAGGCTACAAGCTCAACGATAAGGATGTGCAGATCATGGCCAAGTGCAATTCCGGTGAGATCACCCGGGAAGAAGCGGAAGCACAGCTTTCCAGAAAGTATTGATCCTATCCAATCATAAAGCGGTGGGCATTGCCCACCGCTTGAGACTGTCAAAGAAGTGTCATTTGACGTATATCGGCCGGTCCATATCGTAGGGGCGCATCACGATGCGCCCGGTGTTTTTGCGAACAAAATCACATCGCCAGCGGCGATTATTCTCTTATTTTCTTCGGAAATCCCACAATTGCACCCAATTGTGGGATTTTCGAAAATATAAAGATTCCCGAACCCTGTTATTGCTGTGTGCATCCCGGCGGGCTCCCTTTCTTGTTCCGGCAAGAAAGGGAGGAAAGAAGCCGGGTCAAGGGGCGCTACGAGCAAAAGCGCCCCCTTGACAATCCCCCGCCGCCAGTAAGATGGCTCGTATGGGAATTCGTACACCGAAACCT
>JAZURG010000132.1:0-5837 GCA_045606145.1 Faecousia sp. | reverse complement strand
GCAATGTTCGGTATGCTTAATGAGACCAATGATGTCGGTGAGACAGCAAAAAGTTTCCAAGCAGCCGTGAATGAACTAGGCAGCGCCAGGAAATTGGCACCCAACCTGTTGTTTATGCTGGGCAGCGGTAGATGGGATGGCGAAAAGACGATTGCCTCTGCATCCAATCCAGGAACCAATACATGGACCGCATGGATGGGAACCGAGGGAGCAGATGAAGGAAAAGTCGAGGTTTCAGACACCGGTTATGCCCATGGCATGGGCGATGTTCACCTGTATCCCGCGATGCCGTATTCTGACTGGGCACGCAATGCCTTTGCAAGGATTAGTTCTCAGTCTTGGGCACGGGCTACGTTTGTTTCCGAGGCAGGCGCAGGTTCTCAGGCCAATGTAATTGGAGAATTGCTGAATTTAGAGGAGATGGGCGTTTCCGGTCTATCCTTTGAGTATGGTATTCTGGAGCCGCAGGTTGCACAGATTCGGAGCATATTTGATAAGTACGGCTGCGATCGTTTGTATAGCTCGCCTGAGGCGATGTTGACGGCGACACAAAACTTACAGGCCAGCCAACGAGAATTGCTGTTTGATATGATCCGAAGTAATGGTAAGATCAATGGATATAGTCTTACTATGTCTACGGATACCGGATTCACCGGAGAGGGCATTATGTCGGTTTATGGAACCGTCAAGGAAGGTATGACACAAACCCTTCAGGAGGGGTGGGCGGATCTTCGCTGGTGTATGCTTATGGAGCGGCAGACCATCTACGCAGACGAGACTTTAAACATACAGATTTCACTCAGCGATATAGCAAATGTGCTGAAGGAAGGAAAGAAATATCCTGTTATTCTGCGGATCACAGGTGAAAACGGTACTGTTTGGCAGAGGGAGATCACAGTTTCTGCAAACGGTACATTCTCCATCCCGGTTTTGAACGAGAAGCTGGATTTGAATCTGCCTGAGGGAACATATAAGATATCTGCGGATATGACAAGCGGAGCGCATCCGTATTGCACTGAAAGAACCTTCTATGTGATCGATACAACGCATAAGACACTAAATGGTAAGGTCGCTACGGTGAATGTCAGTGATGATGTTTGTCAGCTTCTTAAAGAGCAAGGTGCAACTATCGTTGAGGGTATGGATGCGCCGGTGATTCTGGTTGGCAAAAATGGCCTGGATACAGATACAATTCGTAAACTGGCAGAAAAGGCAGCAGGCGGCGCACATGTTGTTTTCCTTGATGCAGCTGCAATTGTAAGGAATGAGAGCGGTGCATTGAATTTGCCGTTTGAACAATCCGGAACGTATTCTTATCAGTATGACTGGCTGTATCACAAGGAACATATTGTGTTTAACACAGCATTGACTGATGGGCTGCAGGATGGTTGCTTGTTGGATCCGAGCTATTATGTGGATGTTTATTCAAATAATTACATTAGTGGCATGAGCGTACCGGATACATTGGGTGTAATGGTATTTAGTGCCGGCTTGAATACATGGACGGCACAGAATTCTGTTGTTGATGGCTACCAATTGGGAACCTACACCTATCATGATGGTGCTATTACTGTAAATACACTGAAGCTTCTGGACAATGTTGGTTCGCCGGTAGCAGACAGGCTTTTGACAAATATTGTGGCGGCTGCACTGGCTAGCGGAGAGAATCCCGTTTCATGTGATCAGAGTGTAATCGATGAGATCAATAGATTAATTCGATAAGGAGGCAATACTATGAATAAGAGAATTAAGGCACTTCTGCTGGCCTTGCTTTGCGTGTCTGTTTCTATGCCTCAGGTTATGGCAGCAGATGCGGGCCCAACAACCTATGACCTCAGCAGCATTCAGAGTCAAATTAAAACAGTGGGACGTACTGCTGTAACAGATGAGGGTATTTATGTATACTGGAGTAATTCCGGTATTGCTTTCGCTGGTGAGTTTGAAGGAGATGTCACGATGCAGATTGCTGGCTTCGTGACACCATATGCCTATCATAATATTGCAGTGGTTGTTGATGGTAACTATGCTGTACCAAACCGCTATCCTATTTCCAACGGATCTAAAGCGTATACCATTGCAAATGTTGAAAAGGGCTATCATACCATTGAGATTTTCAAGCTAAATGAGGCGGCTTGGGGATATATGGTTTTTAAGTCTTTAACCATAAATGGAACACTGGGTGAACGGCCTGCAAATAAGAAACTGCAGATGGAGTTTGTTGGAGATTCTATTACTTGCGGCTATGGCATTTACCCCTCTGGTGGCAAAAAAGAATATCCTGTCGTTCCCGGTAAGCAGATTGAGGAAGAGGACAGCTATTTCACTTATGCTGCACTTACCGCAAGAGCTATGAAAGCAGACGCTAGCTTTGTGTCTCTGGGTGGATGGGGCATTGTAAAGGGTGGCGATGACTGGAACAAAAATATTCCCGGAATCTACGATCAGATTTGCGGATGCCAGGATGGTGTCGGTGATGAGGCGTGGGACTTCGCAAACAATCAGGTAGATATTGTTGTGTGCAACCACTGTACCAATGACTGGAAGCTATGGTCTGAGGGCGGTGCGGATCAGATTCGTGAGGGCGTTATCGCATTCTGTCAGAAAATGCGCCAGTGCTATCCGAATGCAGAGATCATTTGGTGCTACGGAATGATGCACACGGTTATGGAAGATTTGGTTCGCGAAGCTGTAGAGTCTGTAGGAGACCCGAAACTACACTATATTACGATGCCTACAAATACGGTAGGTGGAGCTGAGCATCCCGATTATTGGGGACAGGAAGAAGCTGCGCAGTATCTATTAGATTATTTGCGTGGACTGGGATACTGAGGTGAAGGCATATGGATAAGAAAAAATTAGTGCTTTTGCTTGTTCTGCTGCTGTTGTTGGCCGTAGTGGTGGTGATCCTGATGTTGGATGATACACCTCAGCAAGTCCAAACAGAACCTACAGTGCCGGCAAATCGTGTGCTTTCTACCAACATTGAGGATGTCTTTAAACACTGCATTTCTGTGGAAAAGACTTCCGATGGTTATTTTCCTTTGAGATTCTCCGAACAGAGACTAAAAAACTACGAGATTTATCCGGTAATTCCGTATTCTCGTTGCACAGCAGGCATTACTATGGAGTTCTCAACAGACGCGGAAACCATCAGCTTTGATTACGAGATCAATAAGAGCTTTTGGAATCCTACATTTGATGTGTATGAAAACGGCGAGTATGCAGCAACAGTAGAATGTGGTCAAAGAATTTGGGGACGTTTCGAGTATACAAAAAAGGCAGAAGGCCGAGTAGACATCATCATTACTCTGCCGAATGCAGCGGAAACCGGCATCTTGAATCCCCAGCTCGGTAATTTTACTACAGATGTGACTGGAGATAAGGCGAAGGTTCTGGTTTTGGGAGACTCCATATCCCAGGGCCTTTACGGAACGGGATCTTCCAAGAATTGGGTGTTTCTGCTATCTCAGGAGTTGGATTTCGACTATTTGAATCTGAGCGTTGGTGGTGAGACTTTCCGCAAAAGCGCATTGGATCGCGATGTTCCGTTCCAGCCTGATCATATCATTGTGGCACTGGGTACAAATGATCTCTTTTACACGCGTTACCTAAATGTTATGGAGAAAGAAGCAGATCGGTATCTGGAGCAACTGGATGAGATATATCCTGATGTTCCCGTTACCATCATCACGCCATTTTGGATGCGAAATCTAAACTCTGCCGCCAATCAAGATTTTCGGACACTGTTTCTTGCCTATACCAAGGTCCTTAAGGAACTGGGAGCGAAGTACGGTTATGAAGTGATAGACGGAACAGAGCTGATTCCAAACAATGCAGCATATTATGCTGATGACGTGCATCCGAATGAGCATGGTTTTGCTGCTTTGGCAGACGCACTAAAAAAACGATTAACAATCGGCGGTTAATATTGCAGAAAGAGGTAAATGTTTATGGAACATATTTATCTTAAATGGCTCAGCATGGAGACGGACTCGATTTACTGGCATGATTCCACTATACGTAAAGAGCAACAGATTGCATTTTCCAATGGTGCTGTCGGAATGACGACCAACCCTTTTTTGATCAATAGCACCTTGACTGGGGACAGATCCTTTTGGACTGACGCATTAAAGGGTGTTCCGAAGGATGTTCAAAAAGAGGAAAAAGTGTATGCTTTGATGAAGAGCGTTGTAGGGTTTTATGCAGAGCAGACCCGTGAGATCTATGAAATGGGTATTCCCGGAAAAGGATATGTGTGCGCTCAAACAAATCCCAATAAATGCGGTGACACAGAGTACATGATCAACCAAGCTAAAATCCTTTCGTCGTGGGCTCCCAATGTTGTAGTAAAGATGCCCGCCACAAGAGCCGGTATCGAAGCTTATGAGGAATGCGCAGCAATTGGCATGAATGTTGCTGCTACGGTTAGCTTTACCGTGCCTCAGGTTTTGGCGGTTGGCGCGGCTGCTGAGCGGGGAAGACAGCGGGCAATTGCAAACGGTATCAAACCTGGTCTCACTATCGCTGTGCTAATGGCTGGACGCTTGGATGACTATTTGCGGGATGTTGCACAAGACTCCCGCGCTAACGTGCAAGAGTCTGACATCGTGCAGGCTGGCATCGCTTGCTTGAAGCGGGCGTATGGCATATTCCAGGAGCGGGGATATCATACTTATCTAATGCCTGCAGGTTGTCGTGGCGCAAATCAAATCATTGAACTTGCCGGCGCAAAGATGATTTTCTCAATCGCGCCCAAGATTGTGAACATGCTTCCTTCTGATACACCCTGCTGTGAAAGAATATATATCCCGGTGGCTGAGGAAGTGATTGACCGCCTTATGACGATGCCGGAATTCCGCAGGGCATATGAGCCGGATGGTATGACAGAGAGCGAATTTATTACATTCGGCGCTACCAATAGAACAATCGATCAATTTATCAATGACGGATGGAATCCGCTAACAAACTTCGTTCTGTAAAGAAAGGATGAAAATTATGGTAAAAGTTGGCTTTATAGGTCTTGGCATTATGGGTCGCCCTATGTGCAAGAATGTGCTGAAAGCAGGCTATGAGGTGGTAGCATTTGATCCCTTTGCCAAGGAAGCATTGGATGATGTGGTCGCCTGTGGCGCTTCCCGCGGTGAAAGCAATGCGGATGTGGCAGCAAGAAGCGACGTTGTGATTACAATGGTTCCTAATTCACCCCATGTGCGAGCAGCTGTGTTGGGTGAAAGAGGTGTCATCGAAGGTGCCCACGAAGGCCTGACGGTAATTGACATGAGTTCTATCGCACCTCTGGAATCCAAAGCGATTGCCGAGGAATGTAGAAAGCATGGCATTGCCATGATGGATGCACCGGTTTCCGGTGGAGAGCCGAAGGCTATTGATGGCACGTTGTCTGTCATGTGTGGCGGTCCCAAGGAGCTGTTTGATGCCAATTATGATTTGCTCAAGACAATGGGCGCGTCTGTTGTACATTGCGGTGATGTCAATGGCGCTGGCAACACCGTCAAACTGGCAAACCAGATTATTGTTGCGGTGAATATCGCTGCCTGCTCCGAGGCATATTCCTTAGCAACTATGGCTGGTGTTGATCCTGAGAAGGTGTTTGCGGCAATCCGTGGGGGCCTGGCAGGCAGTACGGTCATGGAGGCGAAGGTGCCCATGATGTTGGATGGCAATTTTAAGCCTGGCTTTAAGATTGATCTGCATATCAAGGATCTGAACAATGCTCTGGATACCGGTCACGGCCTTGGTATGCCGATGCTGTTGACTTCTCAGGTGCAGGAAATGCTTCAATGGTTGCATAACAACGGAAGCGGCCAGTGTGACCACAG
>JAZURG010000131.1:0-2441 GCA_045606145.1 Faecousia sp. | reverse complement strand
ACATTGTGGGGATTGTGTCCGGCGAAGATGCTCTCTGCCTGCAACACATCAAAAGCATATACAACGACGGCGTTTGCAGCTTCCACAGCGATGCCCTGTCCCCAAAACTGAGGTCGCAGATGAAAGCCAAGCTCATACTGCATTTCACCCCGGGGACGCAGTCCGCAGCAGCCAATCAGTTCTCCGGAGGTTAGCTCAAAGATAGGCCAGTATTGAATACCAAAGAGTTTCTCATTTTCAAGTTCATGCTGAAGCCTATTTTCGATGTCAGTTTGGCTGAAGCTGCCGCTGGCACAGATGTATCTGGTGACTTTGGGATCGCCCCAAAGCAGCTTTGCCAGAGAAAGATCCTCCTCGCACCATTGGGAAAAGCCGATTCGGTCTGTTTTCAGAAAGTAAGCTTTGTTCATAGACTGTCCCACAAATCAGATGTCCAGTGTATCCGTCCAGGCTTTGACAGAACCAATCGACAGCCTGCCGTTGAGTAGCTTTCCTTCGATGATTTCGGTATCCGCAGATACACTTACCTTCAGTTCCTCTACGGTTTTACCAAACTTGCTGCCGCCGGAGGTGGCGAAAAGAATGATCTTCTTTCCGGAGAAATCAGCGCTTTCCAGGAAGGTGTTGATGATCGTGGGCGCAACATACCACCAGATGGGGAAGCCCAGGTAGATTACATCATAATCATCAATCTGAATATTGCTTTCCACAATCTCGGGCCGAATAGTTTTATCGTTCATTTCAATAGAACTGCGGGACTTCTTATTCATCCAATTCAGATCCGCTTTGGTATAAGGGGTTTTCGGACGGATCTCATGAATATCTGCACCAACGGCAGCAGCCAGCATATCAGCAACCTTTGCGGTCACACCGCTGGCAGAAAAATAAGCAACCAGTTTCTTAGCCATACATCATTCTCCTTTTTTATTCTGCAGCTCCATCTGAGCTTTATATTTCTTGCCGACATCGATTTTGGATTGAATGCTGGACCCACGGACAATAGTAGCCGAACCGAACTTTGTATTCAAGGCATCCTTAGCCTTGTCCAGCTTTCTGGATTTCTCGCGACTGTCATCCTGGAAAAGAGAAAATTGCATTGTTTCTTCCCTTGTGATATTGGTTAATGCAATGCCCAATAGGCGAAGAGGCGTCGCTCCGTCCCAGAGTTCATTGAACAGTTCCTTACTAATCTGATACACCTCTTTGGAGATATCTGTGGGATTCATCAGGCTTCTTTGATGGGATCGCGTTTTGAAAGAGTTATCCCGGATCGTCACCGCAACACAGTAAGCCTTTGCACCATCACTGCGAATGCGGGCAGTAACACTATCCGCCAGTGCCAACAGCACTGGGTATGCCTGATCCGCTTTTTTTACATCGTCTTCCAACGTGGTGGAAACGCTGTAGCCTTTTGCTTCTTCAGGCTCGGCCAGAACGGGAGACGGATCGATACCATTGGCATAGTCGTGGATATGTTTGCCCATTTTCGTGCCAACGATCTTTTGTACCCTGGCCAGATCTGTATGCGCCAGATCTCCGATGGTCATGATCTTGGCTTTCCGCAGCTTGTCTGCTGTTGCACCGCCGACCGTAAACAGATCCCCTACCGGCAGAGGCCACATTTTCTGCGGGATCTCACGAAGGAATAAGGTATGTACCTTATCGGGCTTTTCAAAGTCGCTGGCCATTTTCGCCAAAAGCTTATTCTCACCGATGCCCACATTCACGGTGAACCCGAATTCATTCCGGATCCGATCCTTGATGGTGTGTGCCAAACCGACAGGATCTGGGTATATGCGATGGGTTCCGCTCATGTCCAGATAACATTCGTCGATACTGGCCTTCTCAACCACGGGAGCATACTCCCTGCAGATATCCATGAACTTCCTGGAGTTTTCTTCATAGAGTTTGAAGTCTGGCCTTGCCATGAAAAGATCCGGACATTTTCGCAATGCCATGCCAATGGGTTCTCCAGTCTTGATACCGTATTTCTTAGCAGGAATAGATTTTGCCAGCACCACGCCGGTGCGCTTCTCCCGATCTCCGCCGATCACAGCAGGGATCAAGCGGATATCTGGTTCTCCGTTGGCTACCCTTCGGGCAGCTTCCCAGGACAGGTACGCACTATTCACATCAACATGGAACACGAGCTTGCCCATGGCAGCCACCTCCTGAACTTGATACATTCATTTTAGCGGTTGGCCAGATAAATGTAAACAAAAAAGATGCCCTATCTAACACTGAAGTTAGTTAGGCCACTCCCTTACTTTGCATCATAATCCACACACATTGGCTGTCTTTCTCAGGACTCTGCATTTTCGACTTTCATGATCACTTTCAGACGGTAGACCAATTTCCCGGTTTCCAGTTCATCCCGGTCAATCACAGCAATTCCAAGCTGCGCGGCTCGATGCCGGGCTGCGGCATTGCAGCATCCGGTC